>CAZNVX010000289.1:0-4389 GCA_964576225.1 uncultured Christensenellaceae bacterium | reverse complement strand
AAACAAAGCTTTAAATCGTGCAGCGCCATAATCGCGCCGCGGCAGAGCGGTTCGCTGGCGGCGAAAATAGCGGTGGGGGGCTCACTCAGGTGCATCAGACGAAAGGTGCCCGCATAACCGTCTTTTTCAGCGGTACCGACAGCGCAAATGTATTGCGGTTTGATTTTAAACGCCTTGTTTCGAATGGCTTGTTCAAACCCAAGAATGCGGTCATGCCCGTTGCTGAAATCCCTTTCGGAGAAAATAATTGCGATTTTGCTGTGACCATGTTCGATCAGATGCTGTGCGGCCAGATAAGCGCCGCGGAAATTATCCACCACAACGCTGTCATATTCGTCATCGTATCCCATGCGGTCTATAAACACGGTTGGTTTTGACGAGCGCGTGAAATGCGACAAATCGGGGGAAGCCGGCACGGCCACGAAGCCGTCGACAGAACGGCCCATCATGCCGCCAAGAAAACGGATTTCCTCATCACGGCTGTTGCCCGTCAACACATTGAGCATATAAAACCCTCTGGCTCTTGAAGCGGCTTCAATGCTCTGCACAATGCTTGCATACAAAGGCGCCTGCAGATGGGGCACCAAAGCAGCGATTATTTTCGACTGCTTTTTGATAATGGATACGGCGGCGTAACTGGGGACGTAATTGAGGCGGCGGACAGCATCCGACACTTTTTTACGCATGTCGCTGCTGACACGGTCTTGTCCGTTCATGACCCGGGAGACAGTGGACACGGAGACGCCCAGCGCCTTGGCCACATCTTTGATCGTTACGTTTTTTTTCATCGCCCGACCTTTAATGATTTTTATCTGAGATTAATTATATCCTGAGTATATGGCGTTGTAAATAAAAACGTTATGACAATAATCATGGAACAGAATGGTTAAGTAATAATAGATAAAAACGTTACGACAAATTAACAAAGTATTTTAACAGAATAGTTTTTATAGTAAACCAAAATAGGAGTAAAACGATATGATAAGAAAAGGCAAAATGCTTGACAGATAATGAAATGAGAAGAAACGGACGAAGGGAACAAATCTGCTAGTGGAGTAAAAACGATATGACATGCACAGCCTGTTTTTTATATGGTTCTATGGCATCAATTCTCTGATTTCTGATGGTTTTTTATCCGAATTCGCTGATGCCGTTGGACAAAGTATGGTACAATACAGATCAAATCGGTAAAGAGTTGAGAAGGAGGAACAATGCGATGGCGTGGACAGGCAGTCGTGAGGAAGCGCTTGACGTACTCCGTCAGCATGTGAAGGCGGAGCATCTTATCCGCCATGCCCTGACGGTGGAGGCTGTGATGCGGCATTTTGCGCAGGTATATGGAGAGGATTCTGAGAAATGGGGCGTCATCGGCCTGCTTCACGATATTGATTTTGAAAAATATCCGGAGCAGCACTGCCAGAAGGTCAGGGAGCTGCTGACACCGCATGGTTATCCGGAGGACTATCTTCACGCGATAGAAAGCCACGGCTATGGTTTGGTCAGCGATGTGGAGCCGGTGGAGACGATGGAGAAGGCGCTGTTTGCGGCCGACGAGCTGACGGGTCTGATCGCAGCGACAGCACTGATGCGCCCAAGCCGCAGCATACTCGACCTTGAGGTCGGCTCGGTCAAGAAAAAGTGGAAGCAGAAGGGTTTTGCCGCGGGGGTCAACCGCGAGGTGGTGTCTCAGGGGGCGGCGATGCTCGGATTGACGATTGAGGAGCTTATTGCACACACCATTACGGGGATGCAGGCTGTGGCGGAAGAAATCGGACTCAAGGGCGAGCTGTAGCCAACGCGGCGCATCATATGCATTCAATTAAACCGGTGATGACTTTGCCGGTTTTTTGTATTGACAAAATGGCCGAGTGTGATATAGTGAATTAAAAGTCAGTGAACGGAGAGTCAGCAAATGAGCCGTCAGGTGCAAAAGCAACAAACCCGGCGCAGACTGGTGGAAGCGGCGTACGGGCAGATATGCAAATATGGCCTGTTGAGCATCCGCGTCAGCGACGTGGCAGCCGCCGCGGGGGTGTCTCACGGCACAGTGTTTGTGCACTTTGAATCGCTTGAGGCGCTGATCAGTGAGACAGCCGAAGAATATGGGCGCCGTATTGCGTTGCGCACACATGAGCTCGCGTCGTCGGGCGCATGCCTGGAACACATACTGCGCGCGCATCTTAAAGCCATTGGGGAGCATGAGCCGTTCTACACATGGCTGGTTATTGAAAACCGTCTGCTGCCGCCGGGCGTAAGAGACGTTTGGGTGTCGATACAATCCGCGATCTCCTATCATTTGAGCGGGGCGCTGCTCAATGAAGCGGTGGCTGATGTGCCGGAAGCGCTGTTGTTTAACACCTGGGTGGGGCTGGTCCACCATTATTTGACCAACGGTGATCTGTTCGCGCCCGGCGGCAGTGTGATCGAACGATGGGGAGAGACGCTCATCAGCAGCTTCTTAAAGCTGACAAAGAAAGACCTGTCAGGTTAATATCTTTAAGGTGGTGAAATAATGAAAACATGCATCGCGTGCGGGATGCCAATGGCCAGCCCGCAGGATTACCCCGCCGGTGTCGAAAGCCGGGACTACTGCCGTTACTGCGCCCGGCCGGACGGAACCATGCAGTCTTATGACGAAAAGCTGGCGGGGATGGCCCAATTTATTGTGCGAACGCAGGGCGTGGATGAGCAGGCGGCGCGCGAAGTGGCGCGCAGAACAATGGATAAGCTTCCTGCATGGGCCAAGCCGCAGGCGTGATGAGGCGCCGCTATGACAAGAGCGTTTTATAACGATCGGAGAGAACCAAAGCCTGAGCCATAGCGTGGCGATCATCGTGCTGTATCCAAAGGCAGGCAACAGAAAGGACGAACCGATGAATTATGAAGGGATACTGATCGGGCTGGGTGCTTTTCTGATAATCGGCGTGCGTCATCCGGTCGTTATCAAAACCGAATACCGATACGGCAAACGGGCTTGGCCTGTTTTTTGGCGGCAGGTATCGGCTTGCGCATTGTCGCTATTTCTGCCGGGACATGTGCTGCCTGCGCTTCCGGCAGTGCTGGGTTCTCTCTGCTGTGGAGCATACTTAAGCTGCACGAACAGGAGGGGCGTGTGAAGAAGGGTTGGTTTCCCGCAAACCCGCATAAAAAAAGCCGCGCCGACGATAAGCCTTTGGAGGGGTTATGAAACGGTACATACTGATTGCCTGCGGCGTTGCGCTGCTGGCACTGTGCGCTGTCGGTATTGTCATACCGGTGCTGCCCACAACGCCTTTTGTGCTGCTGGCGGCGGGCTGCTTTTCTGCAAGCTCACCAAAAGCATACCGCTTTTTGGTACGCAACCGGTTCTTCGGGCCATATATCGCGCATTACAGGTCGGGCGGCGGCATCAGCCGGGCTGCAAAAGCGCGGGGTATTATTGTGCTGTGGCTGTTGCTCATCGTGTCCGCCGTGCTAGCGGATAAGCTGTGGCTATATCTGCTGCTGAGCGCGGTGGGCATTGGGGTCACCCTGCATCTGTTGCTGATTAAAACCAGGCAGCCCGAAAACCCGGTGCTGCCGTGCGATGAGAAACCAAAGAATCCCGGGAATAACGGTGTGCACAATGTGTGATGCTCAGTTAACCGCTGACGGGTGCCTTTATCAGAGACGGCTTAAACCATTCTGTGCGCATAACCATACCATATTAAACAGTCTTAATAGACTTTCCTTTTAGCTAGAGGCACGCTTTTGTTTGCGTATCATAAAGCATACGCGCAAACGCTTCGAACATTGAATACGCATCGGTTAAAACCCCAAGCAAGCAGGCGGTCAAAGCAGTCTGGCAACAGAAAAAAATGTTTAAATTGTATCATTTTATGGGAACAATTATCGTTTCGCTGCGTCTTAACTAAGATAACAAATGCACAACTCTGTGTGGGAAAGGACACGTCATTGGAACTGCTTAAGATTGAAGGCCTGACGAAGATGATCAGGAACAAGAAGATACTGGACGATATCTCATTGACGGTCAATTCAGGTGAGATCGTGGGTTTTCTGGGGCCGAACGGAGCCGGCAAAACCACGACCATCAAGGCGGTCATGGGGCTGTTTTCCATCACTGCCGGCCAAATCACCGTTTGCGGTCATAACATCGTAACGGATTTTGAGAACGCCATGAAGAACATTGGGGGAATCGTGGAAAACCCTGACCTGTACAAACGGATGACGGGACGGCAGAACCTTGAATACTTTGCGGCCCTGCATGACGGCATCAAAAAGGAGCATGTTGACGAGGTCGTCACGCTGGTCAAGATGTCGCAGCGCATCGGCGACAAGGTAAAAAACTATTCGCTGGGTATGCGTCAGCGCATTGGGATTGCCCAGGCGCTGCTGCACAGGCCGCGGCTG
>CAZNVX010000288.1:0-4407 GCA_964576225.1 uncultured Christensenellaceae bacterium | reverse complement strand
CGTTAACAAGGGCGCTAACGCCAGCCTCCAGCGCGGCGAATTGCGCCTTTTTAAGTTTGGAAACGGGCGGTCTGCGGTCGAACGGCATATTCTCGAGCATGCATGCGATTTTTTCTTTTGTGTTCATGGCTAAACGTCGATAATGTCTCCTGCTTGTATTTTGGTTACACGCGCCAACAGCTCAAGCTTTTCAAAGGCTTTTTTGCCTGTGCAGTGGCCCGTATACACTTTTTTGATCCTGTTCTCGTTTAAGTATTTGACGATGGCCTGCACTTCCCTTCCGGGTTCGTGCAGCGACTGGCGGCCCATTTGCAGCACGCCGCCGAGATGGAAACCGCCCACGGCGGCTTTAATGTCACCGTATTTTTCCTCCGCCGTCATGAGTATGTTGAGCAGCCCGCTGTGGGCGCAGCCGGTGAGCACCGTAACGCCGTCGCTTTCCCGGACGGCGACAAACAGTTCCTGGGAAAGATCATCATGAACCATCACACCGCTGCGTTTTTCAAACATCAGTGAGGCAAACAGGGGAAGCCGGCGGTGCTTTTTTATGCTGGCGGCATAGAGTCCGTCAACAAGCTCGACATCACCGTCAATAAAATGAAGACGCTCGGCGAATCTGTCAATCACTGTCCGGTCCATTCCGGCATATTCCATTTTTGCATTGTGCCGGATATAAAAATCACCGCGCGCTGCATTTTTCAGGTACACACGTGCGTTTGGGTTGATGCCGAGAAAATGCGACAGACCGCCGGTATGATCGTCGTGAGCATGAGTGAGAATGCAGATATCCACTTTGACAAGGTCAATCCCCAGCAACGTTGCGTTGTATATAAACGCATCGGAAGCGCCGGTGTCGAAGAGGATACGCTGTTCCTGATGCTCAAAATAAAGGCATAAGCCATGTTCTGCGATAAAAGGGGAGCCTTTCGGTTTGCTGTCCTCGATCAAAGCATAAATCTTCATTTTATCACCCTTGCATCATCCATCATAACGCCATTGTTGTGTGCATGTGCCCGGTTCAAGCAGGTCAGGGACCCGATCCGGCTATAAACTTATCATACAGGTATTTTTCAAAGGTCAGTAAACGAAGAGACGTCTCGCCCGGCGCATCTGCAGCCACCTGCAAGCTGTGAGCCGCCATGGTTTCCTCAAACATTTTTTTTGTGGTCTTCGGCTCGTCATATGTGAGAAGCTCAAGAACACTGAGGCCGAGCACGCGGCAAATAGCCGACATGGTGTCGAACTGAGGACGCTTTTTACCCTTCTCGATATAGGACAGTGTGGATTGGGCAATACCGGCCTTTTTAGCGAGATCGCTTTGTGTCAGGCGGAGCTCCCGCCGCTTTTTTATGATTTTGCTGCCAATATCTACACCCATGACCCACCAATCCTGTTTGTTGCATTCATTCTATCATCTCACCCACCAATTGACAACCGGTATTGGTATTTGGCAAGCGTTAATGCATGGTTCCGGACTAATGCGGGAGGCGGCCCGCATATTATTATACAAGGCTGCGGGTGCGGATATGTCAGCACTGAGCCGCCTGGTCCGGATGCAGTTGCAGAGCGCCGCGCTGACGAATCGTCATTAGCATTCAGGTATTATAAGGAGGGGTTGTATTGGAGATGAATTTTATGGACTACATCATACAGGAAGCCTATATTCTGATTCCGGTATTGTATGTGATCGGCGTATTCTTAAAACGAACGCCCAGGATAAGGGACTGGCTGATCCCGTGGATTCTGATGGGCCTGGGTATGCTGGGCGGTTTCTTTCTTTCCGGCATGCTGCTGGACGGGTTGCTGCAGGGGGTTTTAGTGACCGGTATCACCGTGTTTGCCAACCAGCTGTATAAACAGACGATCAACCGGCCAAAGGACGGCCCGAAAAAGAGATGACAGACGCGAACTGAGCCATGCGCGGCTTTGGCAACTCAACATGAGAGATGCTTTGCTATATTCTCAGATCTTTGACGGAGGCTCTTTCAATGATCGTTGTGGAGGACAGGACGATGCTTTGGTAATTGTCGCCGTTGATCATTTTGTCGATCAGACGCATGGCCGATTTGCCCATGTACTCTTCGTCGATGGATAGCGTTGAGAGAGCGGGCTGTGTGTATTTGGACAGATGTATATCGTCCATACCGAAAAATGAAATATCGTTGGGGATATCAAACCCTTTGTCTTTCGCACATTGCATTGAACTGTACGCAAACACGTCGCTTGAGCAGAACACGGCTGTCGGGATTTTTTTGGACTGCAGGATCCTTTCTGTGCAGGCATATGAGGTGGTTTCGTCAAAGGCGTCCGGCTGTATCCAACCGGGCATAAACGAGAGCCCGGCTTCTTCCATCGCCTGTTTGTATCCGTTAAATGTGTTGACATAAAACCCGGGGTTTGATTCCATGCCAATGTAGGCGATGGCTGTGTGCCCCTTGGCGATCAGGTATTCAACCGACGTGCGGGCGGCGCTCACATAATCGAGACTGATTGTGGTAAAGTCCGGCAAAAGCTGCTGCGTATCGACCACGATGAACGGCAGCGCCGTTTGAGCGATCTCGGCGATCAAATACGAACTGGGATCCTGAACGAATATGATGCCGTCGGTATCGTTGTTGTAAATATTGCTGAGCAGGCGTTTTTCCCGCTCAATGTCAGTGATATCCGATAAAATGATGTTGTAGGGGTAGTTCCTGCTTTCTTCCAGTATGCCAAGCAGTATCTCCAGATAAAACATGTTGCTGAGCGCACTTTCGTTTTGTTTGACGGCAAGGTTGATATTAAAGCTCTTCTTCAGATTCAGCCTTCTCGTATGGACATTGGGCGAAAAGCCTGTCTGATCGATAATCATTTTAATCTTATCGCGGGTATCCTCGCTGACGCCCTTTTTGTTGTTGATGACAAACGAAACAGCTGTTGGCGACACGCCGGCCATTTTTGCAATGTCTTTAATGGTTAGATTTTTCATTGGCAACCCTTCCGCTAAACAGATTAAGTACAAAGAACATTGTACAATAATTTAATCAGCATTTCAACAATTAAGAACGAGAAGCCGGAAAATAGTTATATATTGAAGATAACATCGAAATAGTGCTGAAATAAGGGTTTTATAGCGCACGGCGAGTCGAGTTATACAAAAAAATATCACCGATACGCATATTCTTTGTTGACAAACCATATCGATATAAATATAATGAGGAAAAGCAGTTAAGTTCCACGGTTAAACGACTCCCACGGTTAATCATAGAGCGTATCAACGCCGATGACAAATTCTATCAGAGAACTCAAAAAACATATATGCAAGGAGGCTCATCATGCGCGAAAAACTGGCGATTCACGGTGGTCCGATGGCCAAAACAACACCCAATTTCCCCATGTATCCGGGCGGATTGGAGATTGGTGAGGAAGAAAAGAAACAAGTGCTTGAAGTGCTCGACAGGAAGTACTTGTTCAGATATTACGGGCCTGACGAATATCCTTCAAAAGTCAGAGAGCTTGAGGTGGCCTTTGCAGAAAAAATGGGCAGCAAATATGCGCTGGCGGTCAGCTCCTGCACGGCCGCGCTCATCACGTCGCTGGTGGCCTTGGGCGTAGGCCCCGGGGACGAGGTGATCGTTACGGGATACACCTTCTTTGCCTCTTGCGCGGCGATCGTGGCCGCAAATGCCATCCCGGTGATCTGTGAGGTGGATGAGACGCTGACGATGGATCCTGCTGATATTGAAAACAAGATCACGCCGTCCACCAAGGCGATTATTGCCGTGCATATGAGGGGTGTGCCCTGCGATATGGACAGTATCATGGCCATAGCCAAAAAGCACAACATCAAGGTGATAGAGGACTGCGCTCAGGCGGCGGGCGGCACATACAAGGGGCAATACCTCGGAACGATCGGCGACTGCGGCTGCTTCTCTTTTCAATACCATAAAACCATTACGGCAGGCGAAGGCGGCATGATACTGACACGGGACGAGCGCCTCTATGACCGGTGCATGGGCTATCATGACACGGCTGCCTGCTGGCGGCCCGACCGTTTTGCGGAGCAGCGGTACGAAGGCGAGCTCTTCCCGGGCGTCAACTACCGGATGAGCGAGCTGATCGGCGCGGTCATGCTTGCCCAGTTTAATAAACTGGATAAGTTACTCTATTTGATGCGGCGCAATCAGAATATAATTATCGACGGCATCAGGGAGACAAAGGGCATCAAGCTGCGCCCGAGATACGACGATGCTGGCGATACAGGGATTTGCCTGATGTTCTATTTGGACGATCAACAGAAAGTGGGCCCGTTTGTGGAGGCGCTCAGGGCTGAAGGGGTGAACGCGGCCGGCGTGTTTAATTCAGGGATACCGGACTGGCATATCTACGCGCACTGGAAGCACATTATTGAGAAAAAAAGTGCGACGG
>CAZNVX010000287.1:0-4412 GCA_964576225.1 uncultured Christensenellaceae bacterium | reverse complement strand
CGCTCGCTGTCGCTGATATCCAATATGAAGTAATCGCTGCTGCCGCCCAGAATTCTGACGTGTCTGTCTGCCGGTATCAGGCCTGACAAACGGACATCCTGCTTTCCCAATGAGATCAGCGCGCGCCTGCGCACCCCTTTGTTCGCAAATACCGGCAGATTGCCAAAGGCATCCTTGCCGATAGAACCGATAGGCACCGATGGTTTTTGTTTAATCTCCACAATCTCCGCCACGAGCTCAAACGCATCCTGATAGGTGTCTTCGAGTATGGCATCGCGCGAACTGTCTCTCCCAAGAAGTATCCCCTCCCCCACACGCAGTTGGTTGACTTCGCCGGGCATTTTTTTGTTTCTGACCAGCGCCAGACAGTTCGTCCCCCCGACAGAGATCACAGGCAGCGGGACCGAAAACCGCTGTTGTATTTTTATTGCGATTTCAACCAGCAACCCCATGTTCTTTTCTGTGGGAAGCACGCCCCCATAACATCCGACGTTCGTGCCAACACCCATAAATTCGATGCCGCGAAGCGCAAGAATATGTTCTGCCGCATCCATTGCGCGCGTATACAGGACGCCTTCGCGCAGATCACCCACATCGATCATGTAAATAATGCCATGGCGTTTACCTGCCTTTTGGCTCTCTTTGACAAGCGAACGAATGATGCTGAGCTCCGAATTCATGCTGGCTTCCGATTTCCGTGCCACTTCTGCCGCGCTGCTGACCCTTGGAAGACGCAGCATCATGATATCCGAATTGATGCCGGCTTTTCGCATGTTGTCTATATTTCTGATTCTGGCATCCGCCAGGCAGCTCACGCCACCGTCAAGCATGGCTCTGGCGACGCGTGGCATGCCTGATGCACCTTTAGTCACGCCCACCACGTCAATTCCTATCTGCCTGCACATCCCGACGATGGTTTTTGTGTTGTGCCTGATTTTATTAAGATCGACCTCCAAACGCGGTGTATCCATTCATCTTTACCCCTGTCTTTTGTTATTATTGTTCCCGGAAGGTTGTTTTTTTCAGGCAATTGATAATCACACAGAAAAAGTTTATTCCGCCAGACGATTTCATTAATAAACGAAAACGGAAGGTTCGGCTTGTAAGCCTTTCCGGATTGTCGAAAAAATGTTATAATATTTATAATACGTATTCCATGGTTTGTCAAATGCACACGCTGCGGCAAATAATACGAACGATTTACGCAAATATTACAATTATATTGCGCGGCAAGCGGCTCTCTGCTATAATAAAAAAGACCCGCACAAAAAAATTTACCCGATACAGCAAAAGAATGATGCCAAGAGCCAGTTATATTGAATTGGCTTTGCGGCTCCAAAAGGTGGACAATGAAATCTTTTTTTGCAAATCTAAGCGGAAGCATCCGTGATATTTTCAGCAGGCAGCGCTCCCACCCAAGGCGTGGTGCGCTTTCCGGTTCATCATACAGAGGCGCGTCTCCAAGGAGGGTGTCTGTGCGTCCGTCATCCGCTTCATCAGCAGCGCCCATGCGCTCAAGGCGCCAAGGCCGCGTTCGGGTACGTAACAAGCGGCGGATGATCATCATCGCTGCTGCGGCCGCCGCGGTGGTCACGCTGGCTGTCGTATTGCCAGTCATGCTGACAGCGGAAAAACCACAGGTGGCGTCGGCTCAGGGCGGGATGCTGCCGGTGCTGCCCAACGAATCACTGCCCACCGCCGAACCGGCATCCGTAACCCTGGCCATGCCGGTGTTTGCCACGCTGTCTATCAGCGAAGGCATCTCGGCCGACGTTGTGGCCGACCTTCAGGAACGGCTGATGGAGCTCGGATACTTGGATGATGACGAGCCTGACGGCATTTATGGAGAAAGCACGCGCGTGGCGGTGGAGCATTTTCAGGAACAGCATGGTCTGGCCGTGACAGGTACGGTGGATCAGCAGACGTACACGCTTATTCTGTCCGACGAAGCGCAGGAATACACCATCACAATCGGTACAGAGAACACGGACGTATCCGAATTGCAACAGCGGCTTTACGAGCTCGGATATATCTCTAAAACCACCGGTTACTTTGGCACGGATACCGAAGCGGCCGTGAAAAAGTTCCAGAAGCGCAACGGCTTAAAGGAAGACGGCAAGGTGGGCAAAATGACGCGCGAGCAGCTTTACTCAGACAAAGCGGTCGCCAACGCCTATTCCTTTGGTGAGCAGAGCCCCGAAATATTAACCTTCCAGCAGCGTTTAAAAAAGCTTGGATATCTGACGACCGATCCTGACGGCAGCTTCGGCGCAGACACCAAGGCGGCCGTCAAGCGTTTTCAGGAAAGCAGCGGGCTGATTGCCGACGGGTATATCGGCCCTGCCACCAAGGCGGCGCTGATGTCCGACAAGGCGCAGGGCAACGCGTTATCCATCGGTGCACAGGGCTCTGACGTGGAGCGGGTTCAAAAGCGTTTGAAAGAGCTTGGGTATCTTTCCAAGGTGACCGGATACTTTGGCTCGGACACCGAAACGGCGGTGCGCAGCTTCCAGCATAGCAACCGTTTGAGTGTGGACGGCAAGGTGGGCGCGCAGACGATGAACAAACTGACATCGTCCGGCGCGAAGAAATCCACCGGCACCGCCATCACCGGCGCGAACGCGTCGTCATTTGTGGAAGTGGCCAAGTCGAAGCTGGGCAGTAAATACGTGCGCGGCGCAAAAGGCCCCGACAAGTTTGACTGCTCCGGTTTTGTGTTCTGGTGCCTTAACAAGGTGGGCGTCAAGCAGGCTTATATGACGTCGGGCGGCTGGGCCGCCAGCAATAAGTATACCAAAATCAACAGCATCAGCAGTTTGAAGAAGGGCGACATCATCGTGTTCAGAGGCCATGTGGGCATCATCGCCGGGGGCGGCATGATGATTGACGCGTCATCCGGCAACGGCAAGGTGGTCAGGCGGTCCTACACATCGCCGTGGTGCAAGCGCATGTTCATCTGCGGTTTCCGCGTGTTCTAAGCAGGTAAAGGCAAAGCCGCTTCCCTTTGGAGGCGGCTTTTTCGTATGCAACAGCCCGAATCGCTTATTGTTCTCAGTCATTTATTCTTCTTGATCCCAATATATCCAATCTGATCAATAAATAATCCTCAATATCACGGGTGCCGTCACAATTGACGTCGCCGGCGACAGCATAGATACCGTTTATGGCTTTGAGCGCCATGATATCCAGGCGGCTTAAGACATAATCCGCGACGCTGATCACCCCGTCTCCGCTGATATCGCCCAGAATGAGGATGCGCAGCTCATCCAGAATAGTATCATTCACGACTAGCCTCACAGACATCCCCGTTCCGACAAACCCGTCTGTACACTCCTGTCCGCCCGCATCATACAATTTTATTTGGGTGTTATCAAGGCGGGACTTAAAGGCCGCTACGGATGTTCCGTCTGCAACACCATAGATCAGCGCACGGCTTCGGTCAATGGTGTAAAAAGATGTTCGGAGTGAGCCCCCCTCAACCGTGATGCCGCACGATGCCGACACGCCGTCCGCCGTCGCAGTGATGGTCGCGCTCCCTTCGGACACCGCCGTTACTGTGCCGTTCTGGTCCACAACGGCGACAGTGTTGTCACTGCTCGTCCATGCGACTTCGGGATAAGTGGCGTCATTCGGCGTGACCGTGGCTGTCAGCGTTATCGACTCACTCAGAAAAATTGTCGCTTCGCTGTGGCTCAGCGTCACGGCGGAAACACGTACCGGGTCTTCGTAAAGCGCGAAAAGCGTTACGCTGTCTGCAAACACGTATGTATCGCCGGGTACATACGTCTGTCCCAGCCCGTCCGGCTGCGTATTCCAGCTGAGGAAGCCGAGGCCGTTTTTCACCAGCGCGCTGCCGCTCGCCACAGTGGCCTCAGTCCCCTTGTATTGCACGACTGAGGTCGGTGCAATGCCCGATCCGCCGTTTGCGTCATAGGTGATTTCAAATGTGTGTATGGCGTTAATGTAGGCGAATACAGGAGGCTCCCAGGCCGCAGGCAGGACATGGCCGAACGCCTCGCCGTGTGAGGCTGTCTGCTCCGTTATATAGACATGCGTGCCCGTCTGCGGCTTGATGGCGCTGCCGGTCTTCAAGAACAGCGCCGTATCGCCCGACAGAGCCAGTGTGCCGCCCGTACCGCCGTGCCCACAGCCGATGTCATAGGGCGCGCCGCCGCCTTTTTGAGCGAACACCAAACCGCCCGATACCGTGATGTCTCCCGCTGGATTGTAAGCGCCGCCGCCCACGCCGGCGCCGCCCCGATGGCTGCCAGCATCGCCGCCCATTGCCAGCACAGTGCCGCCGGTTATGGTTATTTCACCGCCGTTTGCGGGATAGTTCTCATTCAGGCCCGTTCCACTGCCCAGCCCTGCACCCGCGCCATAAGCGGCGTCAGCATCGCCGCCTATGGACG
>CAZNVX010000286.1:0-4427 GCA_964576225.1 uncultured Christensenellaceae bacterium | reverse complement strand
CGAATAGTTTTCCCCTTCTGCCGCTTTGGCAACACCAATCGTTTCGTTAGAGGGAAACTTGGAGTTGGTGGGACACGGCGTAAAAATCTGAACATAAGTCGGCCCCACATGCCTTGATATCAGCACGGCCTTTTTTACGGCCTGTTCAACTTTTTTCGGGCTCGCAATTGTAACCCGTGCCACATATGCACATCCTGCCGATATTGCCAATTCATTTACGGGGATTTTGGAAAAGTTCTTCCCAAGAGGCGCCATGTTGAGCTTTTGGCCTTGCCTGCTCATCCCGCTCTCCTGCCCCCCCGTGTTCCCATACAGCTCGTTGTCAAGCATGATGGTGGTGATCTTCTCTCCTCTGAACCACGAGTGCAGGGTTAAATCCAGGCCGATATCCGCAATGCCGCCGTCACCAACCATGACAATCACATCTTTATGCTCATTCGGATACCGTATTTGAAGCATCCTTTTAATGCCCGTGGCAACGGCATTCTGATTTCCAAACGCAGAGTTCGCGTAATTTACCGCTGTTTGCGAGAGTGCAAAAAAGGAACAACCCGGCGTGCCGACAATAATGCTGCTCCGGGGGGAAGGCAGCGAGGCGATTGTCAGCCTGATGCCTAAGGACACCCCGCATCCGGCACAATGAGGATGCTGCTCAATGAGCTCTTTTTTTGTCCCAAGAGCCGCCAATCCGTTCTCTGCGTTGTCGATTCCGTTATCGACCAACTCCTGGTATTCTACCGGCAGGATGTCTTTAAAAGCCTCCACCGGAGCCAAAATACTGGTTTTCATTGCATACCTCTCTCCACTCGTGTGTTGCGGATAAAACCTTTTACTCCAGACTCTTTAAAACTTCATCAACGATTATCTTTGGCGGCATTGTCATCCCCCCGAAAACCCTTGGTCCGGCAACGACGCGCGCGTTATTGTCAAGGCAGGCCTTTATCTCCCTGGCCAGCCAGCCGCCCGCGTTGAATTCGGGCACGATAATTCTTCTGGCGCCGCGAGTTAAATCACTAATCTCTTCTGCCGGAAAAGGACGAATGGATTTCACCTTAAGCAATCCAGCCACAATGCCCATATCAGCCAAAATCCTGATTGCTTCTCTGCACTGCGAAGCGGCCGTGCCGCTGGCGGCAAACATAATTTCCGCATGCGGGTTTTCAATATCCACCAATCCATCCAAATACCGTTTGATATACTTGCGTGCGCGTTCAGCCGCGGCAAGAACTTCCTGATGCCAGCTTGCATTCGCCGCATAGCTGATAAAGTTACTTTTGTTGAGCAGCGGATCCCGGGTGATGCGGGCAGGCGGCGTCTCCATATCAAACGCCGGAACAGGCGCAATCTTGTGGTTATAAGCTTCAAGCATTAATTCATCAGGCGGCAGCATCACCTTTTCCCGTGTATGCGTGACAAAAAAACCGTCTGCGAAAACGCCCACAGGCAAATGAACATCTGCTTTTTCAGCAATAACAAAGGCTTTGAGCAGCATATCAAAGAAGTCCTGCGCGTTTTCCGCGTGCAGCATGATCATGCCCGTATCAAGCAGCATTGCCATCTCTATATTTTCAGGCTGTATGGAGGGCGGCAGTGAAACACCCCTGCACATAAACGCACAGACGATAGGCTGCCTTGCTCCGGCCCACACCGGAAACATTTCCATAGCCCGCAGCGTACCCGGCCCGCTTGTGGCTGTAAATACTCTTCCGCCCGCCAGTGATGCGCCGTGAATGGCCGCCATGACAGCGAATTCATTTTCCGCACGATAAAAATCCTTGATACAGCCTTTTGCATACAGATCGCCAACGAGATGCATGCTTTCACTCTGCGGCGTAATCGGGTACGCAACAGCCATATCGATATTTGCGCGACGTATGGCCTCATAAACCGCTTCACTTCCCGTAATAAACCTTTCTTGCCGCTGGGCGGCCAACAGGCTGTCTGCGCTGACAGCTTGACGCACTTCACACATCATGGCAGAACCCTTTCTGATGTCATATCGCTTCATTCAACTTCAGGGCATCTTTCGGACAAACGGCTACGCACAGGCCGCATCCCTTGCAGCGTTGCTCATTCACGATTATCTTTTTGCCATCAGTCATGATGACGTTGGGATCCGGACAGCTGTATACGCAAAGCTTACAGCCAATGCATTTATCCGCCTCCACGCGTGCTGCATTATGCATATTGCGCCTCCTCATCAAGTCTGTAGCGCCGTACGGATTGAGCCGCTGCCCTCACGATTTTCATATTGTTCTCGATCAGCTGCGTCGTTTTGGCATACTTGCCTTTGACCGCATCATCAAGAGCCGCCGTGGTTCCGGAAGCAATAAACTTTGCGCCACCGAACCTTTCTTTAAGCGCTATTTCAAAACTGTCCATATCAACAAGCCGGGTGATTTCCAACAGCGCACCAAGCATCGCAATATTGGCAGAAAGCTCAGTGCCACCCACTTCGGATGCGATTTTGGTAGCGGGCACATAATAGATCTTCGTGTTCAGACGTTTCAGTTTTTCCGCTTCATCCGGTTTGAGTTGAATATACTGATCACAGTTAATCAGCATCGTCCCATCGTTTTGCATGCCTTCAAAGAATGGCATGGTGTAGCATTTGCCCTGTGTGATCACATGCGGATGAAAAATCATTATAATGTCCGGCGATAAAATCTCTCCCCGTTCGTAGATTCTGTCTTCCGATATCCTCACGTAGCTTTCAGCAGGAGCCAGACGCTTTTCCGCTCCGAAAAACGGATTCACCGTACTCTCAAAACCGCTGATTGCGGCGGCATGCCCAAGTATATGGGCGGCTGTCACAACGCCTTGGCCTCCCAGGCCAGACATCCTGATTTTGGTCACACTCCCCATACAAACCACGCCCTCCTTGGTGCGCATGACGTTCCATTGATCAGCTTTTGATCATTCGGCTGGCTGTCGCTTTTGTTTGTTCCGCTATCTCGTGCAGCTTATTAATCTTCTCCAGATTCATGTCCCTGATAGAAACCATAGCATCCTCATGCCCTTCCTGAGCGCATAAGGCTATCGTGTAGCAATCCGAACCGCCTCTGATAATTTTCAAAGCCACATTCGCATAATGGCAATGAACCCCAACAAAAACGCATACATCAATTTTGTTGTGCCAGATCGTCAGGTTCGGATGATTCGGGTTTATCTCAATTTCAGGGTTAATCATCGGGTATTTGGGACGGTAATCAGGCATCGGTATAATCCTCGCCCCCAACGATTCGGCAAGCTTCTTAATTGCTTCCGCCTTTTCCCTGACCCCCTCCGCCCAGTCCCAGAGCAACTGCGGCCCCGGGAAAAAAGCGGGGTTTCTGGCGTCCAGCAGCTTCCTGACAACCAGCGACATTGCCTGTCCCTCGGGTACGATCGTACCCTCAACCAAAGCACTGCCGGGTTCCGGAAGAATGACCCCGCGCAGAGCAGCGGCCGGCGGAAGATATCCCTCCGGCCCTGCTGCGACCTTGTATTCGTTCACGTTAATCACCGTCTTCCATACTCTCTGAGCCGTCTATAGTCTATTCGGCAGGTATCAAATCTATATAATCCTGCAGACTCCCATCCGACATGCAGCAGTCGATAATCTTCCTGCCGAGGCTGTCCAGATTGGGTGTTACAAACTTTTCCAGCTCCTGCTTAAAGAAATCCGTTAGCATCTTTGCACCTGCTTCGTAGCCTTCAATACCAACTTCCGGCTGACGGTTAACCTGCAGAAAAGTTCTTGAGATATAGGTGCCATCAATTTTCAACGACTCAAGCGCGTACCCGAGGATCGGACACTTGGCCTCAACCAGCTGGTTGGGGTTAAATCTTGCGCTGCCTCTGCGCGCAAGATACTCTCTGGCTATCCACTGGGGCATAAAGCCGACCTTATACGCGCCCACATTTTGGTTGGGAATCAAGATGAATCTCGTGCTTGATGTGCTCACGATCTGTTGTAACAACAGGTTCGCTTGCGCGTCAAGCTTGCCCGTCGCAAAAGGCCAGTAAGACCCCACACCCTCGCTTGTCATCCCAATGGTATCTGTAATGCTTGGGTTGTCATGACCTCTTGGCGCAACCAACCGCCAGAGCCACGCGAGACTTGGTGGCAGTATGTGGAAAAAACCGATTATACCATATGAGGGCTTTTCCTTCGTGCAGGAAGGGGTCCGTATCCCAAAGCTTCTGACATCAATCTCAACCGGTTCGTTGACCACCTGCGGAACAAACCGCCTCGGCATGATAACCCTCGGGTTGGGGCAAGGCTTATCGGGTGTATCCATTGTGTGCTCCCAAATAAGGCATGTGGAACCCGGCACCCCCTGCAGATTCAAAAAGATCAACGGCTCCGGGGGGTGAATACACAGGCTCTCATGCTGCGGGTCCGTGCCATACCGCGTAATGTGATTTATCCTGAGAAACCATCC
>CAZNVX010000285.1:0-4452 GCA_964576225.1 uncultured Christensenellaceae bacterium | reverse complement strand
TGGCGTTTTCGGATACGCGGCATTTGAATGTGTCCATTCTTGAGCTGCCGCTTAAGAAAGATCTGCTGATCACTGCGATTGTCCGTGGCGAACATGCCATTATTCCCAAAGGAAAGAACAGCATCATGGAGGGCGACAGGGTCATTATTGCGACAACGATAAAACAAATTGATGACCTGAATCAGATTTTCAACAGCTAAGGGGTAAGGGATGAACATTGGTGTTAGAAATATCCTTTGGCGTTGGTGCTCCGTTTTGAAGCGGCATTCATGAGGTTGTCTCATGTGGTATCGCTTTTATACAGTGAGTTTAGCACAGCGTTTATTTTCGCCATTGTGGGCATGGTGGGAATCAGCTTGCTGTTGTCCTATAAAAAGCCTGTGAACCGCTCCTTTTACGCCAAGGAAGGCCTCATCGCTGTGTCGTCATCATGGATTATCATTGCTTTCTTCGGAGCGCGTCCTTTTTTCCTGGGCGGAGCGATCCCCTCAGTCGTTGACAGCCTTTTTGAAACGATTTCCGGCTTTATTACAACCGGGGACAGTATACTGACCAATGTTGAGGGGACGGAAAAGGGCTTGTTGGCCCGTCAAACGCCAAAATACTCTATCATCATTTTCTCTACGTGATCGCGGTTAATGTGACGGGGTCTGTTTACGAGCGTTTTTCGGAAAGCCTCCGGTATTGCTCTTTCCAGGTGGCTTCCATCATGACGACGACAGGGTACGCCACGGCTGACTTCTCTCAATGGCCAACGCTCAGTCGTTATCTGCTGTTCTTTCTGATGTTTATCGGCGCATCAGCCGGCTCAACGGGCGGCGGCATCAAGGTGTCGCGATCATTATAATGTATAAAGCTCTAAAGCGAGAGTCTCTGAGGATTCTGCACCCGCAGGCGGTTAAACTGATCAAGCTGTATAAATTGCCTCTGCCCAAAGATGTTATTCATGGAACGGGGACTTATATGGTGGTTTTTTTGGAATTACTGCCGTATCGATTCTTCACATATCAATGAATGGCTTCGATCTGCAGACCAGTGCGCCCGCCGTTGTCGCCTGCATCAATAATATAGGCCCCGGTCTCGGAATAGTATCACCTGCCGGCAGTTATGCCGGGTTTTCAATTTTCAGCGAGATTGTGTTGTCTATAAATATGATGATCGGCCGGCCCGAGGTCTATCCGATGCCATTGCTCATATCGCCTGCCATTTGGCGTCGCAGGAGAATATAGCGGTTAGTCAATAATCCATTGTTCTTTTAAATGGACTGTTTCATTTCTGCAGATCCTTGTCTTCATTCTGCTTGGCCACCATATATCCATTGGAATAAAGACTATGCCGACAGATCAAGCCTTTTTGGAGCTTGATTTTAAGTTGAATCGGCTCATGGGTCGTATATTCCAATTATCGATATGCCATAATGAGATTAAGGTATTTTTTATAGGAAGGTTCGATATGAGTAAACTCAAATGCGTAACAGCCGTATTATTATGTATGATAATTTTGACAGCGGGATGCGCCCAAGACGAATCGCAGTCCGCCACCACACAGCTGGCCGGAGGCAACCAGACGCCGGAATCAGGCGCAAAGGGTGAACAGCAACAATCATCCTCCGATGGCGCGTCCGAGAGTCAGGTTATCGAACCCAAACAGCTGATTTCCAGAGAAGAGGCAGCGCAGCTTATTGGTGAAGCAGTGAGAGACGGAGCCGATGAAGAGCAGGAAGCATTGGGGATGAAGATCTGCTTCTATGCAGCAGAAAACATTGATTCGAAAGGTTATCTTCAGATAACAGTCATTCAGCAGGCCGCCTTGTCAAAGGGCAGTTCTGAGGAAAAGACGGAGGAAGGCGGCTCAGGCGGTGAAGAAAATGCAGGCGGTTCAGGCGGCTCAGAAAAGCAGGGCGGTTCGGGTGGCTCAGGCCAAGGAGGTGGCGGTGAATTGTCTCCAAAAGATATTTTTGAAGCTCTGAAAAAAGCTCTGAAAGATCAGAATGCCCCGGATCCCGGACGTATTGGCGATGATATATTTCTATCGGCTCAAGGCATGGGTATCATGCTTGGCGAGTACTGTATTTTTGTGGCTGCCGGCAGCTCAGATCCGGCAAAAGTTTCAGAAATCGTAAAGATGGCCGGTGAACTGGCAGTGAGAAATTTAAAAAGAATTCAAGGGAAATAGCCACAGTAGTGCGGCGGCCTTAGGGGGAAGGAAACGAAGCTGAAAACCAGCAGTAAATATTTCACCGTGTGAATTTATTTTCATTTGGCTTAAATATCTTTCTGTTTGTGTCGGCTTGACACGTATTTTTGCAAATAGTACAATCAATTAAAGATCAAGAATAAATTTGTTATGCCATTTGCCAAGACTGGATGGAAAACCGAATCACGGTTGTGATAATTATATATGATGGGAGCGTGAGTAGAATGAGAGACTTTAATTTTTTGTGTCCAACACAGCTGATCGTTGGTCGGGACACCGAACTGCAGACCGGTAAATGGGTCAAGCATTATGGCGGCACACGTGTGCTTGTGCATCATGACAGCGGCTATGCCAAGCAATCGGGTCTTGTGGATAAGGTGATGAAGTCGATAACAGACGAAGGCCTCACCGTGTTTGAGCTGGGCGGCGTGGTCCCCAATCCCAGACTGAGCAAAATCTATGAAGGCATAGAGCTTGGGAAAAAGGAGAACATCGATTTTATCATTGCGGTGGGCGGCGGCAGTGTGATTGACTCGGCTAAGGGTATTGGCCTTGGTATACCGTTTGACGGCGATGTTTGGGATTTTTATCTGGAGATTGATGGAAAATGGAAAGCCGTGCCTGAGAAGTCTGTTCCCAAAGGGATCGTTTTGACGATGCCTGCATCAGGGAGCGAAGCCTCTTTCAGTTCTGTGGTAACCAAGGAAGATGAACTGCTTAAGCGCTTTTGTGATACTGAACTCAACAGGCCCTTGTTCGCGATTGAGAATCCGGAACTGACCATGTCACTGTCAAAATTCCAGACAGCTTGCGGAATTATCGACATCATGTCACATTCCATAGAGCGTTACTTTACAAAAGACAAAGGAAATGAACTGACCGACAGATTGTGCGAAGCTATATTCATTACCTGCATGAACTGCGGTCGTGTGCTTCTGGACAACCCCGAGGACTATGATGCGCGGGCCAGCATTATGGTGGCGGGCTCTCTTTCTCACAATGGGTTAACCGGCATGGGGCGGCAGGATGACTGGGCTTCTCATTTTCTGGAGCATGAATTGTCCGGTGAGTTTGACGTCACGCACGGCGTAGGCCTGGCCGTCATTATTCCGGCCTGGATGAAATATGTCTACAAGGAGAATGAAGAAATATTTGTAAAATTCGCTACCCGTGTGATGGGATGCGATATGGATTATGACAACCCTGAGCGCACAATACTTGAAGGCATCGCTCGCTTCGAATTGTTTATTCAGACGCTTGGCCTCGAAACTAAAATGAGCAACATAAAGGACATGCCTGAGGTGACTGAAGAAGTGATGTGGAAGATGGCCAAGCGCGTTCGCATCAACAATGATGTGGGAACTATTGGCTGGCTCAAGAAGTTGTCTCATCAGGATATGGTCAATATTTATAAGCTTGCGCTGTAAGATGTGCAGTATTTGATCTAATAATAATCTGAAAAGAGGTGAAATGCCTTAAGGGATTCCCTGAAGGCAAGAATTATGGCTTATATCACAAAAACAACTCGCGGCTTTTGCTGCCCGGAGCGGTATATACAAGGGCCGGGTGAATTCAACAACATCCAAAAATATGCTTCTAAGTTTGGCAAAAAAATGTTCGCCATTATTGATCAGTTCTTTTTTGAGAGCTTGACAAAAAGGCTCAACGAACTTTGCAACGGAACTGACTCCTCTGTGCAATCCATCATCTATGATTCTGAGGTGACGGTGGAGAAAGTTGAAGAAGCCACCCGGCTGGTTAAAGAAGCCGACGCTGATGTGATATTGGGCATTGGCGGCGGAAAAACGATTGATCTTGCAAAAGCGGCCGCCATCAGGCAGGGTAAACCCATCATAATTGTACCGACCACCGCATCGACGGACGCGCCGACCAGCTCGCTTTCTGTTATATACAACGAGCAGGGAGAGCACATCACCGAGTATTTTTATGACCACAGTCCCAACATGCTGGTCGTCGACAGTGAAATCATTGCGAACGCTCCCGTGCGTTTTCTGGTTTCCGGCATGGGAGACGCCCTCGCCACATGGATTGAAGCCAGAGCCAATAACATTGAAGATATCGCAAACTGGGTAAACGCGAATGACGGCGGATACAGAAAGACGCTTGCGGGATCGGCTCTTGCAAAACTGTGCTATGATACGCTGATGGCAAAAGGCGTCATGGCCAAAATGGCAGCAGAACAAAAGGTGATCACCGAAGCGCTTGAGGATGTGATTGAAGCCAATATACTCTTAA
>CAZNVX010000284.1:0-4562 GCA_964576225.1 uncultured Christensenellaceae bacterium | reverse complement strand
AATCAAGTGGTCCCTTGAAAAAAAATCCAGAACAGCGGCCATGTTTTTTTTTGCGAACGTTTCAGAAAAAAAGCGCACTTTGTTATGTCCCGCAAAGGTGTGTTTTTCTACGCTTAAAGCCAAATGGCTGATTGCCTCACGCGCCGACTGCCCCTCGGCAACAACCGTGATACACTGCTCACTTGAACCACCATCGAGACTATCTCCGGATGGTATCAAGATTTCAGTGATTAGCTTGATCTGGCCGTCTTCGTTGATGTCATAAATGATGCTGTGGATAGCCGCAAGCTCTTTGGGCTCCATTTTATCCCAGCATGCTGAACTTAGAAGCAATACGCTTAAGAGCAAGGCTACATATATAAGAGATTTTATCAGTTTCATATTCTTACGCTTTCCTTGTCCTGTTATTGTTTTCGATTGTCTGCGGCCTTTGCTTCAAAGATTTAAGTCTAAACCGTATAAAACTGTCTTTAAGCTCTTCTTTGGAGAAGGAAGAGAGAATGGGAATACCAAATGAGTGTGTGGAAATCAATTGCGTCATCATTATAAGAATACCCGTACCGATTCCAATCAGCCCCATAAGCAACGCCAAAAGCAAGAACAGTGTTCTGTAAACGATCATAAATTCCTGTAAATTGGGAAGCATAAAGCCCGTTACCGCTGTAATGGCAACGACTATAACCATTGGTTCGCTGACAATGCCGGCGCTTACAGCCGCTTCACCAATGATCAAAGAGCCCACAATGGTGATCGCGGAGCCAACAGCCTTTGGCATGCGCGTTCCTGCCTCGCGTAAAAGCTCGAACATCAATGTCAGCAAAAAGACTTCAGCCCAGAGCGGCATGGGTGTTTTCAAAGATGCATTAATGGTGTTTGTGAGAAATACAGATGGCACCATTTCATGGTGATATGTCAGTATCGCAATTGCCAACCCGGGCACCATAACTGTAATGAATAAAGCGATACCTCTGAGTATCCTTATGATGGATGTTATCACTGTCCGACTGTAATAATCCTCGGCAGTATGCAAATTTTCAATAAACAGCTCTGGTATGATCAGCACGTGTGGCGTGCCGTCACAGAATACAGCCACCCTTCCTTCGAGTATTTTTTCGGCGACGACATCCGGTTTTTGCGACAACCCGATGCCTGAGATTGGTGAGAATGCATTTTGACAAATGTACTGTTCTATATAGCCGGATTCCATAATGGAATCCACGTCAATTCTGTCAAGGCGGTTCTTGACTTCTGCCAGCACCTGCATATTGACTATGCCGTTTATATAAGCAAGCTCTACCGGCGTGCTTGTCTGCCTGCCCATGGTACGGTTTTCAATGACAAGCTTGTGGTTCCTGATCTTTCTTCGGACAAGAGCGGTATTGGTTCTTATGTTTTCGGTAAACCCCTCTTTCGGCCCGCGGATTACCGCCTCGGCGTTGGATTCTTCCACAGCCCGCTGCTCCCAAAGCCGCAATTCCACAAGGTATGCTTTACTGCTTTTACCATAGAACAAGGCAACATGGCCGCCTATCACATTGCTGACCACTTTGTTGAAATCGTCCGTCTCTTCGAATATGGATTTAATCGCATATGATAAATTGCCCTGAAAGCCATCCGATTTAATAGGTTTTATTATGTCTCTGTCAACAAGGTCTTTATTAACAAGCCCGTCGATAAAAACAATCATGGCCTTTTCGCAGGTTGTTTCAAAGACCTGATAAACCAAATCATAGCTGTTGCAAAACGTTGTTTTTACGAGATTTTCACAGCTGTCTATTTCTGATGGAATAGGCTGTTTCTGTTCTTCATTATTCTGAGCGCAATCATTATTATGCTGTTGAACCGCTTTTTTTCTTCTTAAGGAACGATATATGACTAACACCCCCTACAAAACTCATTTAAGTATTATAAATAATATCCAAGAGGTGTTTCTTTATACTGATGATAAGCTTTGCGTGTAAAATGCGTTAATTTCTTAAAGGGTAATCAGTAATCAGCCCTATAAAGAGAGTAGCCACAAGACTGCTGCCGAGCATGGGGCGATTATAGGCGATGCCAGTAATAAGGGTTTGGCCCAGAGTTCCCCCCGCCGATGCCACATAACACAGTTTATGAAAAATAATAAAAATATCGCTAAAGTTATTCCTAATAAATGCCGATAAAAATGCTGAAAGGGTTACGTGTCGGGATATGCAGCACGGAGGCGGCATAGAGCCGGATAACGGAGGCACAAAATGAAAATTGAGAATTACAGCATTCAGCAGAACAGTCTGCACAGGCTGGAGAAGAGCAGGGACGCTTCGGAAAGTCTGACGGTCTGGACGGGCGGCACACAGCCCGTCGATGAAGAGCCATCCTTTATACTGGATATCAAACAGCAGGCCTATCAGTATAACACGTCAAAGACCGCGTCATCAGTTGACAAAAATTCTGAAAGCATCGGTGATCATAAAACCGAGACCAAGCTTCGGCTGCTCGAATCTCTCATCTACCAGATGACGGGCAAGCGCATCAAGCTGCAGGTTGTGCGGATGGGCAATGAATCCGGCGGAGAGCCGGTATCGCTGCCGGACGGCGGCTTAAGCCCGGTGCAGGAGCGCGACGGATGGGGGCTGATATACGAGTATCAGGAGACCATAGCGGAAAGCGAGAGCATCCGGTTCAACTCGGGAGGCAATGTCACCACATCGGACGGACGGAAAATCTCATTTGCACTGGAATTTAATATGTCAAGGTCGTATTACCAGCAGAACAACATCAACATCCGCATGGGGGATGCTGCGATGGTGGACCCGCTGGTGGTGGTGCTGGACAACGGCGCGCCCACTTTAAGCGCCAACAGGGTGGCGTTTGATCTTAACAGTGACGGCATTGCGGATCAGATTGCGTTTGCGTCTGGCAACAGCGGCTTTCTGGCGCTGGACCGCAACGGAGACGGCCAGATAAATGACGGCAGCGAGCTTTTCGGGCCAACAAGCGGGAACGGTTTTGCCGAACTGCGCGCCTTTGATCTTGACCGCAACGGCTGGATAGACGAGGCGGACGAGGTGTTTGGCCGTCTGTCGATATTGACACTATCGGAAAACGGCGAGAAAACGCTGGTCAGGCTCGCTGATGTGGGCATCGGGGCGATCTATCTGCACGAGGTCAGCACGCCGTTTGAGATAAAGGATGCTGCGGGCGAGTATGGTGAGATGAGAAGCAGCTCGGTCTATCTGCGCGAAAACGGGACGGCCGGCACCATTCACCACATCGATCTTAAGCTCTAGAATAATGTTTCGCTCAGCAGGCCCCGGATAAAAAGTCCGGGGCTTTTTGGTGCGCTCCGGCCAATGGCTTTCATCATGCGAAGGACGCGCTTGCTATTGCTGCCAAAGGCTATATAATAAAATGCAGATGAGAGGATATAAGGGGGACGGGTGATGGCAAAAGAAAAGACCTCGTATGTCTGCGGCGAATGCGGTTACCGGTGTGCGAAATGGCTGGGACAGTGCCCGGCATGCAAGGTGTGGAATACGCTGGAGGAAGACGTTGCTGTTGTGTCCGCGCGGGCAGAAACCCCTGGTGAACCAACAGTGCTGCTTAAGGACGTGTCCACCGAGGACAACGCCAGATGGTCCACCGGTTTTTCCGAACTGGACAGGGTGCTTGGCGCGGGCGTGGTGGAAGGGTCTGTCGTGCTCGCCGGGGGTGAACCCGGTATTGGCAAATCCACGCTGTTTTTGCAGGTGGCCGACGCGGTGGCGCGTATCGGCAAAAAGGCGCTGTATATATCCGGAGAGGAGTCGCTTCGGCAGATACGGCTGCGCGCCGGGCGGCTGGGCGTCCACGGAGACATCCGCCTGCTGGCGGAAACGGAGCTTGGCAGCTGCATCACGCGCATGCGGGAGGCATCGCCCGATTTTGTGGTGGTGGATTCTATTCAGACGATGTATTCGTCGCGCCTTGGCCCGGCGGCAGGCAGCCTTTCACAGATCAAGGAATGCGCCGCGCAGTTGACGCGTGAGGCCAAGACGAGCGGCGCGGCGGTGTTCATCATCGGGCATGTCACGAAAGAGGGGGCAATCGCCGGCCCACGGGCGGTGGAGCACATGGTGGACACCGTTCTGTATTTTGAGGGTGAGCGGCAGGGTACGTTCCGGATATTGCGCGCCGTCAAGAACCGGTTTGGATCCACCAACGAGATCGGTGTATTCGACATGCGCGACGACGGCATGCACGAGGTGGAAAACCCGTCCGGGCTGCTGCTGGGCGAACGCGCGCGGGAGGTGTCCGGCTCATGCGTGTATCCGGCGATAGAAGGCACACGGCCTGTGCTGCTGGAGATACAGGCGCTGGTGAGCCCCACATCGTTTCAGATGCCGCGCCGTAT
Source organism: uncultured Christensenellaceae bacterium (assembly GCA_964576225.1). GTDB lineage: Bacteria > Bacillota > Clostridia > Christensenellales > SZUA-584 > SZUA-584. The sequence continues at coordinate 190 of CAZNVX010000284.1, read as the reverse complement.
GGCCGCCGGGCTTGATTACAACCGCATGGCGCTGATGGTGGCCGTGCTTGAAAAGAGGATGGGGCTTAAGCTGTATAATCAGGATGTGTATCTCAACGTGGCGGGCGGCATTAAGCTGTCGCAGCCGGCGGCGGATCTTGCCATGGCCGCCGGCATTGTATCAAGCTTTCGGGATGCGGCTATCAGCGAT
>CAZNVX010000283.1:0-4570 GCA_964576225.1 uncultured Christensenellaceae bacterium | reverse complement strand
CGGAGGCATGCTCTGCGCTTTCTATGTTTTCCGAAAGGCGTGAATGAATCACATTTCTGAAGCTGAATAAATCACAGCTGATAAGCGCTGTGCTGAGCTTGTATCCATCCAGCTCGCGAATGAGTATATTGGAAAATCCGATGGCCGACAACGCTGACCTGATATAGGTACAGGTCACACGAAAAAGATTCATCGCCTTTTGAGGCTCAAGCTCAGGCCAGAGCGTGTCTATCAATAAACCCTTTGGCCTGACTCTGCCTTGATAATAGGTAAGCAGCGCGAACAGCTCTTCTGCTTTGGCGGTTTTCCACCTGATGATCGATGCGTCATCATTTGCAGCCCTGACACAAAACTGTCCAAAGCATGTCACATCAAGTATTCGCTTTGGAGGCTCAATCGGTCTTTGACTGATCGTGTATGAAAGATAGTCGATCTGCTCCGTCAAATCTTCAGGGGTCAGCGGCTTTAAAAGGTATCCGATGGCATGCGCACGAAAAGCATCCAAAGCATATTGATTGTATGCGGTGACAAACACAACTTTGATGTATGGGTCGATCTCCATCAGCCTTTCTGCGAGCTCAAGCCCATCCATTTCAGGCATCTCAATATCTAAAAACGCCACATCTATAGCATGTTCCTTCACAAATGCGATGGCATCCTCTGGGTATTGAAACAGGCCGTCGATCACTATTCTTGAATTTTTCGAAGCCACTCGCGCAAACCATTTTAGCGCAGTGCTCTCATCGTCTACCGCAATCACGTGAAGCATGTCAGTCTTCCTTTCCTGGTATTTTAAAGCTGACGCGCGTACCCATAGGCTTTCACGAGCTCCAGTTCCTTTTTAAGCGAAACAAGACCGGAAAGGTTGTCATAGTCCAGCGTGCGCCTTAGATATTTTGACAGCGAAAGGATCAGCTTTCCAGCCTTTTTGGGGTCTGTTTCACACTTTTCCGCAATGGTGGTCAGCGCGTTATACAAAAAGTGCGGCTTCATCTGCGCGCTTAAGAAAGCTGTTTCCGCATTTTTTAGCTTATCGAGTGATATCTGCAGATCATTTGACAAAAGCTCAGCATGTCTGAAAGCCTCTGCGTATCTTTTTGCCAGCAGAACGACCTGCAAAGCAATAAAGCCAAACAAGGTTAGGCAACATCAGCAGTACAACGAGCGGCACATACAAAATTGTATCAGTCAGCTACAGTAGCAATGGTGGAACAGGTTCTGCTACAGGTGGTAATTATCTTGAGGGGACAAACGTCAACCTTAGCGCTGGCACAGGTATTGAAAGAGAAGGCTATACGCTTTCTGGCTGGAACACTCAGGCCAACGGTTACGGTACGCATTACGATCTTGGAGCATCCATCACCGCCCCTAGCAATAATCTGACATTGTATGCCAAATGGACTGGGAATACGTACACGGTTTCATTCGACGCAGACGGCGGCAGTGTCACACCGACTTCGCAGATTAAGCTATTTGGCAGCACTTACGGCAAAGCCTCTGACGGCACGAGTGATGAAGCGTTGCCAACGCCAACCAAAGAAGGTCACACGTTCGGCGGCTGGTGGACAGGCGCAGGCGGCACTGGCAGTGAGGTCACGGATGCCACAACGGTTGCGACAGCATCGAACCATACGCTATACGCAAAGTGGATGACCAATACGTACACTGTCACTTTCGACGCACAGGGCGGGAGCGTCTCGCCGACTTCGCAGATTAAGCTATTTGGCAGCACTTACGGTATGCAACCACCGTTATTCTGCCGCTAGAGGGCTTGAGTGCTGAGCAGCTTGCCGATGAAGCGTTTCTCAAAACGCTGTGGATATATGTTGAGCACGACGATGGCACAACGGAAATGATACAGGGAACGCTGGTGTATACGGACAATGTGCCCACTGCAATTGCGCTTGATATCAGCAAATACAGCCGCTTTCAGGTTGTCAGTGTTGAGCAGGCGGCAGAGGGCAGCCCGTGGATATGGGTCTTCATTGTCGCAAGCGGCATACTGCTGTTATTGCTGATTATTCTGCTGTTGACTGCTCGGAGAAGGAGAAGGAACGCGCAGGTGTATTAATATAACTTCTTGCTAATTGTAGAGTAGCTGCGCTTATCACAAGATATAGGTTTAACCAGACGAAAACCTCGGAAACCACTATGGTTACGGGGTTTTTGTGTGTCTGAGGATTGTTGACTGAAAGTTTTTGGACACTTTTTTGACACATAAGCTTTGGAGACACTCTGAATACTATAAACGCAATGACACGAAAAATGCCTTTCTAGAGTTGTATTCTAGATATATCGTAACAGAAAAATAATACTTTCAATTCTGTTTCGGCTCCTAGTTATTTATCTGTAATAAGACAAAAAAATCCGCGCATTATGTAGCAACGGATGTAGCAACGCGGATAAAACACTATATAAAAAACGCTATTGGATAGACGAAACATCACTGTTTATCGATACATTGCATAATAACAATACTCAATATCATGGTGTGCTTTCCACTACGAATCAAAAGGTCGTGGGTTCGAATCCCTCCGGGCACGCCAATGAAACCCCCATGTATACGGCATTCCGGGGGTTTTAATATATTGGGATTATGTTTTGTAAAAGACTTAAAGGATTGGGATTTACGGGCTGTATTGTTATAATACAGATAACTCATTAATAAAGGTAAATCTGAAATATAATCTGGTCAACTGATGGTGGAAGAGGGCAAAAATTGGATAAAAGAAAAGGTAAAATAGATAAACATTTCACCATACTGATAAATGATCAAAATGTTAGAATTCTAAACTATAGAATTATGCATACACAAGAAGGAGATATTTTAGAAATAGTCACTAAAATTACGAATTCTGCACTTAATGAGCATGATATCGGTGTTAAAATCATGCGTGACAAAGAGCTGTGTTGTCGTTGTGTCTTACGAGGTGTCTTTTCTCGTCCAGGCTTAAAAAGATACGAATATCTGATAACAAAATACGATGAATAATGCAAAAAACCTGATAAACTTGAGCATGTCATGGTTTCGTTAATTGGGCTTCGTTGTTTACGCGCAATGTTGTCTTTATCACAACATGTGATATTATTGATATACAAGACTCTGATGACCATGGAAGGAGAACTGACTGATGGAAACGGCATATCAAAACAGAAAATCAGCCATGCTGCTCGGCAGCTTTCTTGGCGACGCTTTTGTATTGGGCGCACACTGGATTTATGACGTTAATGAGATTGAAGCGCACTTCGGCGAATATACAGCTCCGCACGAGCCGCTGCCCGGAACCTGGCACAAGGGCAAGCATCTTGGTGATTACACGCACTACGGCGATCAGGCCTACCTGCTCAACGAATACCTGCGTCAGCACGGCCTGTATACAGATGACGGCTTTCGCGAAGCGTGGCGCGCATTCATGAGTGCGTATCACGGTTACATGGATGCAGCCAGCCGTGAGTCTCTGGATGCATTCGCAAAGGGCCGTATGGACGGGTCACAATCCGACGAGCTGGGCGGAGCTGCGCGCATCGCGCCCGTCATCTACCACATCGATCACAAAATGGCGCTGGATACCGCGTTACGGCAGAGTCGGCTCACCCATAACAGCGAGCTTTCGTTGCTCGCGACAGAGCTTTTCGCGCGCATCGTGCTGGCGTTGCTCGACAACAAAGGTGGAAGTCTTTCTGACCTTCTGCGCACTTGCCTGCACGATATGCAGCAGGACGGACAGCGCCCAGCGCTCCTTGAGCAATATCTTGAACGTGCATCCGCAGTTGCCGGCAAACCGGCAGCGGATATCGCCGCGGCGTTGGGCCAAAGCTGTCACGCGTATCATGCGATACCGGTGACCATGGCCGTGCTGCTGTCCACTTCCGTCTACCGCGAAGCCCTGCCGCTTAATGCACGCATCGGCGGCGATTCAGCCACACGCGGTATGATCATCGGCGCAATTCTGGGCGCGATGAACGGCATGGACGATCTGCCCATCGAATGGCTGGCGGTGGTTAAACGCCCGCCCGCGCTGTAGTTTGCACACTCAGATTTCATGTTATTCGGACCGCTGCCGTTGTCGCAGCGGTTTTTTCTAGAGAAGAGAAGCTTCACTTTTCAGCTCCTTTTATTCTCCTGATTTTAGCGGTCAGAGATGATTTATGACCACCAACAACCATAGCCGGGCATTAATCGGTAATTATTACTAATATATTACGTTAGTTTGACTTTTCGTAATATTTCGGTTATGATAGCGTCATCACACAATACGGTTTTCTAAACCAAGGAGTGTTTAAATATGCTGAAAAAACAGGGAGCATCCCCGATAAAAATACGGTCGCGATACCGGCCCGAATACACGCTGCCGCAAGGCCGTGACTATTTTGATGTCAAAACAATCAGGCCTGTGAGGCCGTCAGCAGCCATAACCGATGATTCGGCTGTTGACGCCTTGCCGCGCCGTGAAGAGACAGTGGTGACACACATGCCGGCGTCCGTCAACAGCGGCAAACCCGAAACGCCGTCATACGGCGCAACAGTGCCGCAACACGGCCTCAGAGCTGTCAGGACAGAATCCGCGCC
>CAZNVX010000282.1:0-4580 GCA_964576225.1 uncultured Christensenellaceae bacterium | reverse complement strand
CCGTCACCCGCCCCTGCGGAAAGTTGTACGTCCGGATGCGCTCGCTGCGGTCGCCCGAACCCACCTGGCTTTTGCGGTTCTGCGACATTTCCTTTTCCTGCGCCTGCTTGGCCATGTCATAAAGCCGCGCTTTTAGAACTTTCATCGCTTTATCCTTGTTTTTCAGCTGTGACTTCTCGTCCTGACACGTCACCACCAGCCCGCTTGGCTCATGCGTGATACGCACCGCCGAGTCCGTTGTGTTCACGCTCTGCCCGCCGTTGCCGGACGACCGGTATACGTCCACCCGCAGGTCGTTCGGATTGATATCGATCTCCACGTCCTCAGCCTCGGGCAGCACCGCCACCGTCGCGGCGGACGTGTGGATGCGGCCGGAGGTCTCTGTCTCGGGCACGCGCTGCACGCGGTGCACGCCGCTCTCGTACTTGAGCCGCGCATAGGCGCCCTTGCCGGAAATCAGCAGCGTCAGCTCCTTCACCCCCCCCAGCTCCGTGATGTTCGAGCCCAGCCTTTCAATGGCAAACCCCTGGCGCTCGGCATACCGGGTATACATGCGCCACAGATCCGCGCCGAACAGCGCCGCTTCATCCCCGCCTGTGCCGGCCCTGATTTCGAGCACCACGTTTTTGTCGTCATTGGGGTCTTTGGGCAGCAGCAAAAATTTCAGCTCCTCGATCAGCCGCTTCTCATCCTGCTGCCGCACGGCCAGCTCGTCCTTCGCCATCGCCGCGATCTCCAGATCATCATCCTCAGCCATCGCCGTCAAATCGGCGATCTGCGCGTGGTTGTCCGTGTATGCGTCATACTTGGCGACGATATCCGACAGCGCGGCGTGCTCCTTGACCAGCTTTGTGTACAGCTCCTGATTCTGAGTTGCGCCGCCTTGTGCCAGCTGCGCCTCCAATTGCCCGAATCTCTTTTTTTGCGCGTCCAGTTTGTCAAACATATATGCATCCTCTATATTTTGCGGGCGGTCACAATGCGGTCCCGCCCCGAATAATCCTTACTCTTCTCAATATCGGCAAACCCGCCGTGGGCCAGCAGCGCCTTAACCTGCGCCGCCTGTCCGCAGCCGATCTCCAGCACCAGCGCGCCGCCCGGATTCAAACACCGCCCGGCGCCGGCTGCCAGCACACGGTAAAACTTAAGCCCGTCATCCGCTTTGAGCGCTGATGCCGGCTCAAAATCCCTGACGCCTCTGTCCAGCGATTCATATTCCCCATCGCTGATATACGGCGGGTTACTCACAATGATATCATATGTCTCTGTCACGCCGGCCAGCATATCGCTCAAAAAAAAGCGCACCTGCGCCCCGTTTTCTGCGGCATTGCGCCGGGCCAGCACCAGCGCCGCGGCGCTGATGTCGCACGCATCCACGCGCGCACGCGTCTCCGCCGCCAGCGATATCGCCATACAGCCGCTGCCCGTGCCCACGTCAAGCGCCGTGTGGTATCCGTTCGCCTTTATCAGCGCAATCGCCGCCCCGGCCACCAGTTCGGTCTCGTGGCGCGGTATCAGCACAGCGGGCGACACGGCCAGCTCCAGGTAACGGAAATAGGCTTTCCCGGTCACATATTCCACCGGCTCACCCTGTGCGCAGCGAAGCGCCATGGCGTCGATGTCGGCCCGGGCCGTCTCCGGCACGTCAATCGGCAAAAACACATCCCCGGGGCTGATACCCAGCGCGTGCGCCACGATCACGCGGGCTTTGGCATCCGGCTCAGCCGCGCCCCCTGCGTCCAACACACGCCGCACCAGCGTATAGACGTCCCTTGCGGTGTCCATCTATACGGTCTCGCCCGCCTCCGCGGCATCAGGCGCCTCTCCCGGCCGCGTGTTTTCAGGCTCTGAAGACTGCGCCGCCTTCTTCACCGGCGGCCGGTAAAAGCTTTGAGCCAGCGCATCCAGCTCTTCCCGGCTCATTTCGTCCATCGCCGCGCGGAAAGCAACGACCGCCACCTCCACCATCCCGTCGTCCGGCGGGGCGGTGGTCAGCTTCTGCAGCCTCATTCCCGGCCAGCGGATAATGCGGAAAAACAACGAATCACCCAGCGCCGCCAGCTTCAAAAACTCATACGCCACACCGGCCACCACCGGCAGCATCAGCAGCCGCAGGCCGATGCGCTCATACCAGGCGCCGCCCCAGCCCAGCAGCGAGAACAGCAGTATCGATATCGTCATCACCAGCAGCAGATAGCTCGTGCCGCAGCGCGGATGGAGCATTTTGAATTTTTGAATGTTTTCCACGGTCAATTCTTCTTCATGCTCATAGCAGTTGATCGTCTTGTGCTCCGCCCCGTGATACTGGAACACGCGCCGGATATCCTTGACCATCGTCACGGCCAGCACATACGCGATAAATATCAGTATCCGGATGCCGCCGTCGATCAGGTTCATTAAAAACTGCTCGGATGCGCCCAGCTCGGCGCTTCCGTATATAAGACCTTTCAACAGATTGGCCAGCACGGAAGGCAGAACGAAGAATATACCCACGGCCAGCCCGATTGACAGCACCACCGCAAACACCATCGCGATGTCCATCACGTCCTTGCCTGACTTTTTGGCCACAAACTGCTCAAATCGGGTCGGTGTATAATCCTCGGCTGTGTCGTCAAAGAGCTTGGCCGATTTGGTGATCGTCCTGACGCCAAAACCCAGCATGTCCACAAATGACGCAACGCCTCTGATGATGGGCAGCGCGAAGAATTTATTCTTTTTGGTGACGGGGACGACGTTCTCCTTGTCGTATACGATCTCCCCGCTCGCTTTGCGCACAGCAAGACCGCACATCGACGGCGCCCGCATCATGACGCCCTCCAAAACCCCCTGGCCGCCTATATTGCATTTTTTCATGTCAGATCCTTCTTTCCCAACGGTGCAAACAGTATACACCACTTTGACTGAAAAGTAAAACAGACCGCTTGAGTGCAGTCTGCCTTAAAATCGATCCCGCGGCTATTTGATGCCGTATCTCTTGTTGAAACGATCGACGCGTCCGCCCGTATCCACCAGCTTCTGCTTGCCCGTAAAGAACGGGTGGCATTTGGAGCAGATTTCAACTTTTACGTCCTTGCGCACCGAACCGGTGGAAAACGTCTCGCCGCAGGCGCACGTGACCGTACACGCGTGATACTCGGGATGTATGCCTTTCTTCATATGCACTCACCTCTTTTTCCCGGCCTGCAAACAAGTGCCTGCCTTTAAAGTCACAAAGTTGATTATAACACAACGCTTAAAAAAATCAACCGTTTCTTTTGTTATCGCGGCGAAAATCCCGGTTGGGTCATTTTCGCCTTTTCATACCCATATACATAAGTGACACAAGTCAATCCGGAGGAAGGTCATGGAAAGCGTACAACGCACTTTTTTGCTGCTGCGTCCCGGCGCCCCGCAGATAAATCCGCAGAGCCGCGCGATGCTCAAGCTGCAGTCCATGCGCGACGGGCTTTTGGTTCAGCTCACCGCTTCCGGCCTGCCATCCGGCGCCTATGCGCTTTACCTGTTTTTGCAGGACGGCGCACCGCTGTATGCGGGAGACGTCGCCGGCGGCAGCCTGCAGCGTCTTCTCCCGGGTGTCCGGCTGCAAAACATCTGGGGCGCCGCCGTCATCCACACCGGTACGCTGGCGTTTTGCCTGAAATCGACCAGAGACGGCTGGGACAGCGTGGCGGCCCGTTTCAAGCTCATTCACGCGTCGCGGCCATCCGTCACACCGACCGTTTCAGACGGTGGTTTGGACGCTGTTGCACCGCCCGAAGACTCGCCACAGCCGCTGCCTGACGAAACGCAGCCGCCGCCTGACGAAACGCAGCTGCCGCCATTTTCCCGTCAGCCCCCCGCCGTATCCACTGAAGCGGCGCCGCTTGACATCGAAGCCATTGAGCCAGACGAAGCCGATGACACGGGTGTGTGTGAATCGTGTCCGCACGCAATCCGGCAGGACCGTATTCATCCGTTTCCATCTGTTTTTCCGCACAGCGAATGGGTCAAAATATCATATCCGGGGCCCACCGGCTGGTGGCACTACATCACAGGCCGGGTCTACAGCGGCCCCGAGGTGGTGGCCAAAGCAGTGGGCGTTCCGGGCGAATACGGCATGGCGCCGCCGGTTTGGCTGGAGGGCTTCGGGACATACATGCGCTGTGTCACGCCGGATGCCCACGGCTACTGGCTTATGTTTCAGGACCCGCAGACAGGAGAGATTCTGGACATGGGCCTATCTCCACGTGATGCGTAAGCACCTCCGAATACGAAAAGCAGTAACGCCGTCTGTAGCCATGCTCCCTGACAAGGACGGTAAACACCTCGGGATACAAGCCGTCAATAATGCCATCCTGCTGGATACCGCCGCGGCGGCCGCTTTTCGTCCGCAAAACGACGTGTTCGCCCTTCTGACCCTTCATACGATTCTTGATCGCGTCCAGGTTGTCATTGCTCATAACTCTGTCCGCCTTCCCTGGTTGGATATAGATATCATTCCCAAAATGGCTCATGATTATCCTCGACTGGGAAATTTATGACCGAATATTTGCATATTCATTAAGCGTTAATGAATAATAAAATCCAGCCTGAACGCAGGG
>CAZNVX010000281.1:0-4597 GCA_964576225.1 uncultured Christensenellaceae bacterium | reverse complement strand
AGTTGTCCCATCGACGGGGTCTCTCTCCAGGATGAAATTGTTGTGACCGATGTTATGTTAAAAACCGGGGCGAATATCTACGAAATCAATGCGATCCGGCGTCACATCTCTCAGTTTAACGGCGGAATGCTCGCCAAGCGGATTGAAGGGCGCGGCGCTGAGCTGATCGGGTTCGGGATCAGCGATGCAGTGGGTTCTCCTGCAACCGGCGACATCCGAATCCCGTATGCGCAATACAAAAGCACGCCGATGGGACCGGATCAAACAACGCTTGATGATGCGAGGCGCGTTATCAGGGATTACAATGTTGCCGACCGCCTTCCCAAAAATGTCGTTGATTACCTGATGAATGTCGGGCCGGAAGGCGAAACGCCCAAAGCTTTTCCAAACAATACTTACTATCTAATCAATACACTGCCCGACTCGTGTATCTATGCTAAGCAGATAGCCGAAGAGATGGGCATTCCCGCCGTGATTTTAACGTCTTATCTGGAAGGTGAAAGTCGGGACGTAGGTACCGTATTTGCCTCTATCGCGCGCGAGATTCAGGCATACGGAAACCCTGTTCCCGCCCCCTGCGTATTGCTCGCATCCGGAGAAGCCACCACCAAAATACCGGACAACTGCGACATTACCGGCCACGGCGGGCCTTCTCAGGAGCTAACCTTAAGCTTTGCGCTTGCTGCGGACAAAACCAAAGGCGCTTGCCTGCTTTCAATCGACTCTGAGGGTACTGACGGAACGACTCCCGTTGCCGGCGGGATCACAGACTCCCAAAGCTACATGGTCGCAAAGGAAAGAAATGTGGATGTCTTTTCCGCACTGCGCGGGCATTCAAGCTATGAAGCGCTGCTTGCAATAGATGATATCGTGTTCACCGGCAACACCGGAACAAATCTATGCGATTTCAATGTGATGTACGTACCCAAGATTAACAAATAGACGGAGATAATATATGGCAATAATAAAACAAGTGATAGCGCGGCAGCTTATTGACTGCAAATGCCGCCCAATGGTCGAAGTTGATATCATAACTGACTCCGGAGAAATCGGACGCGGCAGCGCACCCACCGGCAGTTCAGTGGGAACATACGAATCTTATGTGCTCAGAGATAATGATCCTAATGAATATGACGGAATGGGTGTTCATAAAGCGGTAGAAAATGTTAACAGAATAATTGGTCCAGCGCTGGTCGGAATGAATGTACAGGATCAGCGAGCCATTGATCAAAGAATGATCGAGCTGGACGGCACGCCGAACAAGAAAAGCCTTGGCGGAAACGCCATATACAGCACTTCAATCGCTGTATTCCGTGCTGCCGCGGAAGTCGCTCACAGGCCGCCCTATGAATATCTGTGCGGACGTTGTATTAAAACAGTACCGGTCCCCTCATTCAATGTGATAAACGGCGGTCAGTACGGTGATCTCACATTGTCTTTCAACGAGTTTTTAATCGTTCCTTACAAAGCGGACAGCATATTTGAAGCGGTAGAGATCGCGGTAAAATGCTTTCAAAAACTTGGCGGTATACTGTATAGTTATCTTGGGAAAAGCCCGGAAATCGCGCGCTCATATGGCTGGGCGGCGCCTTCAAACGATCCTTCAATCGTACTTGGCTTGATGCAAGATGCCATCGACGCATGCGGTTATCACGATAAAGTCGCTTTTGCACTCGATTGCGCCTCAAGCGAAATGTACGATCCGGGTTTGGGTATGTATTTACTAAAAAATGAATATGTCTCTGCAGAAGTGCTCATCAACTACGTAAAAGACTTAAGCGAATCCTTTCCATTTGTGTTTATAGAGGATATTCTTGATGAAAACGACTGGAACAACTATCCAAAGGCAGTAAATAAGATAACAAAATCGATTATTATCGGAGATGATCTGATTGTATCCAGCCCGGAAAAACTCCGTAAAGCACACGAAATTCATGCCGTTGATGGATTTGTTTTTAAACCCAACCAAATCGGCACACTGACCGAAGCGCTTGATGCGCACAATTTCGGCAAAGAACGCGGTATGCTTTCTGTTCCTTCAGGCCGTTCAGGAGGGGTAGTGACAGATGTGATCATGGATCTTGCTGTCGGCTTGGAGGTCGGTTTAATAAAAAACGGTGCGCCCCGTTCTGGAGAAAGAATAGATAAGCTTAATTTTTTGATGCGCGCGTGCGATCTTACCCCCGGATGCCGTCTAGCGGACATCACGGGGATTGTGCGGTTTTAATTCATTGCTTCCAAAAATTTGACAAGTGATGAGAGGGACTGTAAAATCGATAACAAAGCTATGGAACAAAATCAAATTCCATAAGGAGAAATACATGCCTGACTTTTCAAGCAAGATTAATGAATGTTTTGACGATCTCACTCGTTCCCAAAAGACTGTTGCGGAGTTTTTTCTGGAGGATTCCGATACCTTTGCTTTTTCTACACTTGAAGATGTTGCAATGAAAATCGGTGTCAGCACCACGACAATCATTCGTTTTGCACGCATGCTTGGATATGCCGGTTATTCTGATATGCAAAAGGATATTCAAAACAGCCTAATGGATAAGGTCAGTTTGCCTGAGCGATTAATTTACACCACTGATATTATCGAACAGGATCAGCTTCTTGCAGATACGATGCAAAATGATATTGCGGATATCACATCAACATTGACGAATATATCTCACAAGGACTTGTCTTCAGCGATAGACAAGATCAGTAACGCAGGTAACGTATATATTCTCGGTATGCGCAGCTCCTTTGCTCTTGCGCACTATATGACGTCTCGCTTAGGCCAAATTCGTCCAAATGTAAGGCTGATACAGTCTGCTGGGATGATTTACCCCGAAGAACTCATCGGGTGCAATGGGCTGGACGTATGTATCGCTTTCTTATTTCCACGATATTCGAAAACGGCTGCAAACCTTATATTATGGCTTAGGAAACGCGGCGTACGTATTATCCTGTTTACCAGCCAGAACTATTCGGCCATCCGCAACTATGGTGATATATTTCTTCCTTGTAGTGTCGGTGGTGTTTCATATAAAAACTCGTTTGCCGCACCGATATGTCTAATAAATTACATAGCAGCAGCAATCGCAGTGCTTGACCATTCAAGAGCGGTAGAAACGCTGCAGCAAACTGAAGATTTCCTAAACAAAGGCTATCATTTGGGATTGTAAGTAATTGATTAGAGCTTGAGGTCATATCGGTTCTTTTGTCATGAAAAAGGCATATAGAAATTATGCCCAATAAGAATACTATGCTTCCAGCGTCTCTTCCCGCTTCTTACACGCAATGAAACAATGATCCAGCGCCTGCTTTTTTATGCTGTTAGTCAAATTGCTGCGCTTTCATTTTGTACATTTGTTATTATATTATAACAATGGAAGAATGTCGCCTTGCCCGATTATACCAACCTTGTAATCAAAGAGACTTATAGCCATACTATTAAAACTCTGTGCCTGCTCCATTAAAATGGTATTTGTCGAACTACCAATATCCAATTAGAATCATAAATTGTTAAGCGCATCCGCTTCTCTCTTATGTCTTTCTGCCGCTGACACGGTTTGAGCCGTGTCTTAATTATATCACCGTTTGTCTTCTACACGATAATATCAGCCACAATAATTATAGCAACGATTGTAGCCCCACTATACTATATTGGACACTGAACCTTGAAATATAAGATGCAGTAGGCTGAGTTACGGGTATTGTTCGTTGACACGACAAAATATTACCGGGTCTATCCCGGGTCTATCCGTTATTTCTTTACTAGAAATATAATGGTTTTTAGATAATCCCTCGTCTCATTTGCACATGAAAAATGGATGTGGATAAAATATCTCCATTTATGCGCTCAAAATCTGAAACGCAACATCTGAAGCAGAAGCTGCATCCAGGTTGTAGTAATCAGCGTGATAGACGTCTTGTAATTGTCAGGCAAAGGAGCACCGCCTACCATAACCAAAATCATGTACTTAAATCCATATCCCTCGCCTTTTCCACGACATCCATCCTTGCTCGTATTGAATACCGATCAACCCTGCGATGAGTTCTTCACCAACGCCGAGCGCCAACGATATCTTTGATGCCTCGTTGAAGATGAGCTGCCTCATTTAGCTCTTTTTCGGTAGCGCCATTACAAAACATAATCTCCGTTTTTTTACGCTACTGACAACGAAGTTTACCCAGTTATTCGGCTCCATCTGCAACGGCTTTGTAATTCCAATTAATTTATTGTGGATTTATCTCCTCGGCATTCTTAATGCCTTTAAGTACTTTCATTACATCCAGACCATTCCTTCCAAAAACATCATGCAGTTTTTTATACTCCTCAAAAATACGAGAATAAATTCTGAAATGATTCGTGTTCGGCTTGAATGTCTCGGGTTGAATGTGGGACATTGCAACCGCAGCTTCAAATATGCTGTTGTGACCTCCTCTTTGTGCTCCAGCAGCAACGCTACCATACATAGCAGCCCCGAGAGCCGAGGTTTGGTGAGAAGCCGATACCTTTATTTCCATACCCAGTACATCAGAAAAAATCTGCATCACAGTTTTACTTTTTCTAGAAAGTCCACCGCATGCGTATAAATTATTGATTTGA
>CAZNVX010000280.1:0-4640 GCA_964576225.1 uncultured Christensenellaceae bacterium | reverse complement strand
TAACGCCTTCGCTGTCGGTATAGGACACGGAATAGCTGTTGCCGCTTTCTGAATCCGCCCCGCCGGTTGCGCCAAAGAAACCAAGGCCGGCCTCCATGGACACCTGCCCCATGCCAAACAAGGCGACCGGCATCAGGGCGAGATCCGCCATCGTCACACCCAGCAGTGAGAGTGCTGAGAAAGCGGTTTCCGGGTTGGTGGACAAGCCTTCAGAGATTCTGGTAACCAGTACATTCTTGGCGTCGAGGTAAGCGGCGTAGGAATCGGCCACCGCGCTGCCCGAGCTGTAGTCATCATTGCCCGCGGGCACATCGGCCGGTTCGTTCGCAGCCGGCTCATCTTGCGCCGGCAGCAGCTCAACGGCAGCGGAATCATCGTCCTTCGCTGCCGGTGCGGCGCCGGGACCGCCGCATCCTGCCAAAACAATGCCGAGCAGCAGCACGGCCAGCAGCATAGAAATCATTTTCTTCATAAGTCGTCATACCCTCCAAAAGTTTTTGTATTTAATATGTGCCATAGCTTTTTAAGCGTCATAATAAACGCATCATGCATTTTACCATAACCTGCTGAGGCACACAATCAGCAAAATATAGTTACCCCGTTATTCGAGCCTGTAAACAACGGTGACGGATAAAAAAACATTGCCATGCTGCCATCATTGTGATATTATTCACATATGATGCAGCGCAAGATATGTTCTGCGCTCCGTCTTGTTTACATACAGGCCTGATCTGACGATGCAGACGTATGAGTCTTAATCGAAAGGCAAGTTGGTTACATATTGGCTTTTTTGGCTGATGGTGTTTTGATGTCAACCTGCCTTTCGGGGCGGGTTTTTTGATTGGGCCGGATTGGAGGAGGATTGACACAATGAAACGAATTGCCGTTGTCAGCGCCATATTTGAAAATCCCGAGCAGTCACAGGCTCTGTTTAACGCCATTGTGGCCGGCTTCAAAGGCATCGTTAAAGGGCGAATGGGTTTGCCGCTGCCCGAGCATGGCGTTTCGGTGGTGACCATCGCGCTGGCGGGGGAAATGGATGAGATCAACAGCTTAACCGGGAAGCTGGGCGCGCTTCCCGATGTTCAGGTGAAGACATCCGTATCAAAAAAAGAGATCTAAGCCCGGGCAAACAGCCTGTATGGAGCTTGAAAGCATGAAAGGAGTTCTTAAATGAAAAGATTTTTACTGAGCGTTTTGGTTTTGGCGATGGTGCTGGCACTGTTTGCCGGATGCGGGGGAAACACGCCCGCCCCTGGGGCGGACCCAACCCAACCGGCCGGGGAGGCTTTGGAGGTCACGCCGGATGAGCAGGCCACTGCGGAAACGGAGCCGGTTCAAACGCCTGCATTCGACGAGAGCAGCCCGGCGGCGGTGGCGACGCTGGCCGGCCCGACAGGCATGGGCATGATCCGCATGTTCGACGACCCCGCCTATGACATCATCCTGCAGGTCAGCCCCGACGAGATCACCCCGAAAATCATCAGCGGCGAGGTGCCCGTCGCCACGATACCGTCCAATCTGGCGGCGGTGCTCTACAACAGGATGCAGGGCGGCATATCCATTGTGGCCGTCAACACGATGGGCGTGCTGTATATACTGGAAAACGGCGACAGCGTAAGCAGCCTGGAAGACCTGGCGGGCAAGACGATTTACGCGACCGGACAGGGCTCCACACCCGAATATGCGCTTAAAAAAATACTGGCCGAAAACGGGATTGACGATGTGACGGTGCAATATATGGGCGCGCATGCCGACCTCGCGGGCGCGATGGCGGCAGGCGAGGTGACGCTGGCGCTGCTGCCCGAGCCATTCGTGTCCACGGTGCTCGCCAAGAATCCAGAAGTGGCTGTCAAGATTGACATCAACGACGAATGGCGCAAGATATTCGGCGACGATTCCGGTATGCCGATGGGCGTGACCATCGTGTCAGACAGTTTTGCATCCGATAAGGCGGGTATGGATAAGCTGATCGCAGACTACAGCGCTTCTGTCGCGTATGTGACATCAGATATTGAGGGCGCGGCCGCAGATATCGTGGCGCAGGGCATTGTGGGCGCCGAGCCCATCGCCAGAGCCGCGATACCGCGCTGCGGCATATCGTTTATGACGGGGGAGGCGTGCAAGGCCATTCTGCGCGATTACTTCGCGGTGATGTTTGAGAGCAACCCCGACTCGCTGGGCGGCGCCATCCCCGACGATTCGATCTATTACATGCCGTAAGATTTGAGCCGGCGCGCGGATGCCGGCTGCCCGAAATACTATCGTACTTTTACATTGCGAAGGCCGGCTCACAAGCGCCGGCTTTCTGTTATCTTCGACTATAGGGGATATATAAAAAAGGCGGCTGTTTTCACTGAACAGGCGGCGTTTGTGGCTTGCTGACGCGATACCGGCGCGGTTTGACTTTTTAATGCGGTTGCTATAAAATGAACGGTACATAAATAATGAAGTGATGCGTTTTTACAACGAGGAGGAAAACGTTTTGAAAAAGTATATATCGGCTGTTTTGATATTGACACTGGCGCTGTCGGCGCTGCTGGCGGGCTTGGCCGGCGCTCCGGCGCAGGCTACCGGTGTTGATTTCACTGTAACGCCGCAAACCAGGGAGATGGCAAAAGGCGGCGACGTGAAGTTTGATATTGCCATCACCAACACAAGCGGGTCACCGCTGACCGGTTACACGGTCAGATACAAAGGCTCCGGCGCCGAGGTTGCGTCGGATTCGGCCACAATCGCGGGAGACGGCGGCACGACGAACAGAACCTTCACCATGAACGTCAGCGACAGCATGCTGGACCAGACGCTGGTGTTTGAGCTATCCTCGGGCGGCGCCGCGGTGGCTGAAGCAACCGCAAAGGTGAGCAGAAAGACATTGTCCATCAGGCTCAAAGTGACGGCCAGCGTCAATAAAGAGCTGGCCGATACGGGCGAAACGGTGACGTTCACATTCAAGGTGGAAAACCAGGGCGAAGCGGATATCACCGACATCGTGGTCAAAGCGCCCGGCCTTAACAGCGGCAAAGCGCTCAAGGACAAGTTTTCGCTTAAGGCCGGCAGCGACCCGTACACATTTACCTACAGGCATACGATGACCGCCGACGTGTCGGTAACGCCCACCATTTCCTATAAAGCAAACGGTGTGGAGCAGCCGACGGCCACGCTCAACCCCATCACGGTGACGCTGGGAAAGCGGCATGTGGAGGTCAAGCTGACGGCTGACAACAACAAGCCGCGGGCGGGCGAAAATGTGACGTTTACGCTGAGCATATTGAATGACGGCAATGTGTCGTACAGCGATATGAAGGTGACAATGAACGGCGAAGGTGTCAGTTTTCCTTCGAGCCGCCTGCGGCCCGGCGAATCCTATCAGGAAACGTACCGGCGCTCATTTGAAACCACGACGGATGTAACGTTCACAGTCACCATGAAGGATCAGAACGGAGAAACCAGATCGGTGAGCTCGAACACCATCAGGGTCGAGCTGCCGGTTGATTCGAGCACTGTAAACGAGAAGCTCAAGCTGGTGATGAATGTGGACCGTCCGCAGCTGACGTCGGCCGGCACCATCAATTTCTCCGGTTATGTGTCCAACGCCACCGAATACGACCTTTTTGACGTGGAGGTCAGCGAAGCGAAGCTGGGCGGCATATTCCGCACCTCCTCCCTGCAGGCAGGCGGACAGGCCGTGATTGAATGGCCTGCGGATATCAATGAAACGACGGATTATATATTCACGCTGACAGCCACCGATAAAGACGGCAACAACTACCGCATCACAAATGAGCCGATCACGGTGACCGTGCAGTCGGTGGAGCCCACGCCCACCAACTTTGACGATGCGGCCGACGTGGATGAAGACGGACAGGTGCTGGACGGCAGCAAGCCATTTGACTGGAGCAAATTTTTCCTGATCATGGCCATCGTGCTGGTTGTGCTGATAATCGGCGTCGGTGTGGCGTTGATCGTGCTGTGGAAGAAAGGGAAAACACCGGGCGGCAGGCCGGGCGGTAAGCCGGGCAGCAAGACGGGGAGCCGGCCGGCGCCTCGGACGCAGACGTCATCGGCACCCCGAAAAAAACCGTCGGGGTCTTACGGGCGTAACGGTGGGCCGCGCAAGCCGTCAGGATCCAAGAGCTACCGCGACAGGAATAACTTTTAGCAAGGATCACCGGTAACGAACTCTTAAAGCTGACATCGTGGACGATGTCAGCTTTTTTGTACGCCCGACGAACATGATGCGCGCACGCTGTTATTTCTGGCTATTGAATTATCGAAGGCGTTTGGTTACAATACTCCCATGAGTGAAAAGAAGATTGTATTCGTGACGGGAGCAAGCTCGGGAATAGGCAAAGCGGCGGCGGAGCTGTTCGCGCGGGAAGGCTATACCGTTTTCGGCACGTCGCGGCAGGGAGATTATCAGACCGCCGGTTCCGGGGGGTCATCGTTTGTGATGCTGCCCATGACGCTCGAAGACGAGGCGACAATCCGCGATGCGGTGGAATATATCATAACCCGGCACGGGCGCATTGATGTGCTGGTGAACGCGGCGGGCAGCGGTATCGCCGGAGCCGTTGAGGAGACCACGGCGGCTGAAGCGCGGCTGCAGATGGACGTATGCCTGATTGGTGTTGTCAGCG
>CAZNVX010000279.1:0-4656 GCA_964576225.1 uncultured Christensenellaceae bacterium | reverse complement strand
ATACCATAAAATAAGGGGTTGATATATTGAGGCGCATCTGTTAGAATATACTTCGCGATAAGCCTCCTTAGTCTAGCGGTCAGGACGCCGCCCTCTCACGGCGGTATCAGGGGTTCGATTCCCCTAGGAGGTACCAAACAAACTACCATCTATTGATAGAAAGATAGATGGTTTTTTTGTTTGCCCGTAAACCCTTTATTTAAGCCATATCCGAGGGATCGTACAGCGTTGTGTATTATTTTATGGCAGTTTGCTCTAGCCCTTAGTACCTCCTAGGGGATATGAACGCCTGCCTGAAAACGGCTTGAAACCTGGAAGCCGTTAAAAGATTGAGGGGGTGTGCAAAAGGGGGGTGTGCAAACCAGCGTTTTCGTGGACTGCTCGGAGTTTCAGCGTTTATTAACGCCATCACAGGCTTGGCCTATACTCTTGCTATGTTATTGCTAAACGATGAGTGGTAAGAATGAAAAAATCATTGGAATTTTTAAATTAATGCGAATTGCGATATACTCTGGGACTTATACCGTAGAGATTAAAAAACCCCTTCTTCAAAAGTGATCGGTTATACTTATATCAGTGGTCTCCATAAGCAACACCGCCTCTTCCATCCTAACGCAGGTAAGATAATTACGAAATCATTCGAAAAGAGACTTAAACAATCGAGAGAGATAAGTGCATTCAAATTTGAAATTTTTCGCATGTCAGCAAATCATTTCTGAGGAACCAAAGCGCTAAACCTTGACAAGCGTTCGCAATATATTCTTTGTAATTCTCTCACTTGATGCTATAATGTAAAATAGTTGTAATAGGTTTATTAATGAAATAGTCAAGCAATTCTTCCTCTTTCAGTTGGTTTTTCAACAATCTAGACATACTTGGCCCATCAAAATTTGCGAGAAAACATTAGTGGCGCAGAAATCAAAAAATATGAACAGCGGAGGGAAATAGTGTGGCAACAGAGCTTGAAAACAAGTATGTACGAATCTATGCGGACACAATAGAATCAACATCCCCGAATTTGATTACTCGTAAAAATACATTGGAGGAAGCAAAAATCTCCGACATACATAAATATGGTTGATGCTCTATTTTTTGATGGCAATACAAAAATCACTCGTAATCGCGAAAAGAACGAATTTAAGAAAAGTGCGTTGCTACTGGCGAGGCTTGCATTTCAGGTTTTTGAAGATAAACTAAATGCCCTGACGGATGAGCAGCGGAAATCATTAAAGACCGATGGAATGGAATCTGTGATTGGTGTTTGGTCAGACAAAGAAGCCATGTTGAAAAAATGGGGTAATAGCGAAAACGCC
Organism: uncultured Christensenellaceae bacterium; assembly: GCA_964576225.1. Lineage (GTDB taxonomy): Bacteria > Bacillota > Clostridia > Christensenellales > SZUA-584 > SZUA-584. The sequence goes on along the minus strand of CAZNVX010000279.1, from coordinate 3,343 downwards.
GGTAAGCAACCCAAAGTTGATTATGTTGCTGATATATTTTTGGGGAATGGTTATCCGAGCAACGGCAACGGTAAGTATTACTTCTATAACTGCGGATTGTATGATTCGATGCGACTTGCACCAGAGTTTTCTGAAAGAGTTTGGGCAAGATGGACAATACTTTGAAGCGATTGTAACACAAAAAGGTGATAATATAGTTGATAATTCAGGAGTCTACATGGAGTCAGGGAGTATACCAATCAATTACCACAACAAGTATTCTGAAAAGGTAATCGAATCAAAGAATGTCATTTTCCGTGGTGGGCCGGGGACTGGCAAATCTTTTTTAGCAAAAGCGATTGCAACTGACATTGTGAGCAACGGTGAAATACAACAGTATACTCTGTTAAGTGACGACCAGAAAAAACAGATTGAATTCATTCAGTTTCATCCGTCATATGCTTATACAGATTTCGTAGAAGGCCTTCGCCCAAAGGTCAACGACGATGGAAGTATGGGATTTGAGCTTCAAGATGGCGTGTTCGAGAAATTCGTTGCTAAGGCGCGCAAAGCCCAAAACAGCGGCGTTGACAATTTTGAAGAAAGTTGGCGCAGATTGGTCAACCAACTCGAAGTAAGCAAATTTGTTGAGGTACCATTTGCCTTGGGACGAAGGTCATTTCCAATCGAACTGAATGAATTAGGGACTGGACTTGCTACCCGCACATATAAAGGTGAATATGGTGTGGGAGAATGGATTTCAGGCAAGAGCCGTTTCTATAACAAAGAGCAACTTTATAACATATGGTGTGCCGGAAGACATAAAAGAGAAAGCGCTCAGCTATGTGGATGAGAGACTCAGGGCAATATACGACGAATGGACTGCGGTCGTCTCTATGAGCGGTTCGCGATTTTCAAGTTGATTGGCAGGTCCCAGCATGCGATCAGCATGATGATATATTTGTATCGTTAATAAGGGGGAGAACATGGATAATAAGCAAACTCCGGTAATCATATATCCCGATTTTGAGAAGCTCAAGACAGACGTTGAAAAATTGCGGACAGAGCTAACTATGCTCTTTCTTGAACGAGATGACCTTCTGTACCAAGAATGTAAAAACATCGAAATGGCTTACATGCTCGCTGTTGGTGGGCTGGAGTTCAAGGCCTACGAGTTCGAGTGCGCGATTCTCCGGCTCAAACGAAAAGTAGAATTAATAAAGGCAAAAAAGAACCGCCAAGAGAAAATTGACATCTCTATCATCGAGGAGACTCTGAATACCGAGTTCGCAGAGTATCAAGCTAAGATGAATGAGCAGGTCAACAAGATGAATGCTGCCCTCGAACGTAGCCATGGGCAAATGTTGACTAACGAAGAAACCCGCGAAATGAAAAAACTGTATCGATCCGTGGTAAAGGCCATGCATCCAGATTTGCATCCGGATTTGAGCGAAGCCAGGATTCGTTTGTTCCATAATGCTGTTGAGGCATATGAGCACGGAGACTTGAACGGTCTGCGTATTATCAGCGAGATGGTAATTAAACCTGAGCTTCCCGATGTAAAATCGGACGGACTTGCAACCTTGGTGAAAGAAAAAGAGCGGCTCACAAAGTTGCTCCAAAGCATAAAGGACAGAATATCAGAGATAAAATCGGAATACCCGTACACGATGAAATCCTTCCTACAGAAACCAGATCAAATTAAGGCGCGGAAAGCCGAGCTTGAAGAGAACATAAAGCAATTGGGAGGCGTGCTGGCCGCTTATAAGGAAAAAGTTGTAGAAATGATGAGGTGACAAAATGGGCGAACTGACAAAAAGTGAAGGCAGCGGCCTTGTCGGTCTGCTGCACAGCAAGGACGGCAATTTGACTATCCCAAAACCGTTTGAGCGGGACATTTTCTTGTTCGATACACATGTGGCGGGTACAAGTTATATCGAGGGCTTAGAGGACCTAGAGCCGCATCTGAGCATAGACGATAAACTGGACTTCTTCCGTGAACCTGATAATCCCTATGACAACAAAGCCATTGTCATTAAAAATGCCGATGGCGTGAAGATTGGGTATGTTCCAAGAGCAGACAACATCATATTCTCGCGGCTCATGGATGCCGGGAAATTGCTCTTTGGCAAAATCACATCAAAAGAGACAGCCGGGAGCTGGCTGAAGATTGCTATCAAGGTTTTTTTGCATGAGTAGGTATATGCTCTCATGGTTCTTGGGTGGACGGCCACCTGCGCCACAGACTGTTTATTGATGCTTGAAGAAGTCTAAGCCCGCTTGGCCGATTTCGTTTCCCTTACACATTAGATTTCTCGAACGCTGTCCCTCTCAATAATTTTGTCGCTAACTACGGTATAACTGCTGCAGTTTTCTTTGTTAATAAGCTTAACAAGCAAATCAACCGCCTTGTTACCCATTTCTTCTTCATCTATCCTTATTGTTGATAGAGATGGTTCAATGTATTTTGATAGCAGGATGTCATCAAGGCCAAAAAAAGATATATCATTTGGAATATTATAGTTGTAGTATTTAGCACATTTCATAGCACCAATTGCCAAAATATCACCAGCACAATAAACCGCTGTGGGTAACTTTGATGACCGGATAATGCTTTCCATACATTTATAACCAGTTTCCTCGTTGGTCGCATCTGATTGAACCCAATCTGGTATAAATGAAATATTAGCATTCGATAAAGCCTTTTTATATCCATTAAACGTACTTAAATAAAATTCAGAGATCGCACCCATGCCAATAAATGCTATATCCCTATGGCCTTTTTTAATTAAATAATTTACAGCAGTATAGGATGATAATTCATAATCTCCTCTGACGCATATATAATTTGGATGAATGCGATGAGTGTCAACAACAACATAGGGGATACCGTTTCTTTCAACCTCTTGGAGGACAGAGGAATTAACATCTTGTAAAAAAATAATACCGTCAGTATTCTTTTGAGTCATAGCATGATACAGAGAAGAGCTATGAATTGAATCTGAAATATTGGAGAAAACGATACTATAACCAAATTCCTCACTCTTATTCACGATTCCCTTTGTGACTTCCATGTAAAACAGATTATTAAAAGGAGATGCGTTCTGCTTAACTGCCACATTTATATTAAAGCTCTTTTTTAATATCAGCCGCCTTGAGTTAACGTTGGGAATGTAATTTGTTTGTTTAATAACATCAATGACTTTTTTTCTTGTTTCTTCGCTGATACCATGTTTGTTATTAAGCACAAATGACACAGTAGTCCTTGAAACACCTGCCATTTCAGCAATCTCTTTTATTGTTAACTTTACCATAATTAATCCTTAAAACCGATTTAGTTTATGCATGAATATTATATAGCAAT
>CAZNVX010000278.1:0-4659 GCA_964576225.1 uncultured Christensenellaceae bacterium | reverse complement strand
AGCCTTGTGCTTTCTAAAACCGACCAGAAAGCATTAGACGAAGACGGCTCTGAACTTGATGTATGGGTTTTATCATTTGAAACAACTACTAACGAATAAGAGGTGCGGTTATGCAATACTTAAAGACATATCTACAAAAAATTAAAGACCGGGGCAACGAAAAATTGGCAGAGTCTATTTTGAAAACTGCTGAAGATATTGGTAATCAGCATATTCGCAATTTTTCATTCATAAGTCATGAGATTGGTCTGCTGTTTGGAAATGTACAATCAGGAAAAACTGGTCAAATGTTTGGCGTAATTAGTAAAGCTGCCGATTTAGGCTTTCCTGCATTTATCTTACTCACAACGGACAATGTTGTTTTGCAACAACAAACTTTGGATCGAGTCAGAGACGATTTAGAAGGTTTCTGTATTTGTGGCGAAAACGACTCTGGATTGTTTATTGAAAATAGTCTTGTTAAACCAGCGGTTGTCGTTCTAAAGAAAAATGCAAGAATGCTTAGACTATGGGCCAATGTATTCAATTCCACAGGTTTTATGAAAGGTAATCCTCTATTTATTGTTGATGATGAGGCAGATGCTGCTTCTTTGAATACACTCGTAAACCGCAATAGTCAGTCATCTATTAATAGATATTTAGATTCTATAAAGAATGGTGCTTCAAGTAGCCTGTATCTGCAGGTTACAGGTACTCCTCAGGCGATCTTATTACAAACTCTTGCTTCAGGCTGGCATCCATATTTTACATACTACTTTCATCCTGGCGATGGCTATTTGGGTGGTGACTTTTTCTTTCCAACAAGCGGTAAACCTGAATGTATCAATTTTCTTGAGGTAATCAAACGACCGACACGAAATGTTGTTATCCGCCATCTTGCTGTTTCAGCTCAGATTTTAGCATCCAGTGGCCAAGTGTCAAATTGCCTTTTACATCCAAGTGTACGTCAAACTGTCCACCAGCGTTTTGCTGACGATGTCACAAAAGAGCTAAATTGGTGTATTGAACATATCAATGACGAATTTGTCAAAGAATTAAAGACCCACTATGATTTTTTAGTTCCGAGTAAAAGTGAAAAACTTTCGTTCGATGCTATCTATGAAACTACTAAGGATTTATTGGAAAAAAAAGGTATCAAAATCCTTGTGATGAATGGCAAGACAGATGTTGAAAGTCCGGAATATGCAACAGGCTGTAATTTTATCATAGGAGGAAACACTCTAGGCCGAGGCGTTACTTTTCCTGGTCTGCAGACGATTTACTATACAAGAACAAGCAAAAAGCCTCAGGCGGATACTATGTGGCAACATAGTAGGATGTTTGGTTATGACAGAGATCCTGGCATGATGAGGATATTTATAGACGAACGGCTTTATAAATTGTTTGCTGATATTAACGCTACTAACAATGCCATTATCGCTCAAGTTGAGCAGGGATTCAATAACATAAAAATCTATTATCCAGTTGGATTGAATCCAACTAGAAAAAATGTCCTTGATAACAAACGAGTCAGTATTCTCTCAGGGGGAACGAACTACTATCCGTTCTATCCTGATAATGACTCTATAGATGATATATCAAAGCTATTAGAGCCTTTCTCTGATGATGAACCTTGTTACCAAGTAAATTTGAGACTAATTAAGAAAATCTTGTCCTACATTATTGCCAGTCCAGATTTCAATTTAGAGGCCTTTCTTTCTGTCATCGACACAATTCTATCAGAGCAACCCTCGGGACAGGGTATCTTGATAGTTAGAAGAGAAAGAAATGTAGCACAAGGCACCGGTGCATTATTATCTCCGAACGACTGGAAACTTGGCGGCACTTTCCTCAACAAAGTCGTTTTAACCATGTATAAAGTAACTGGTACTAAGGGGTGGGGTGGAAAAGCTCTTTGGGTGCCGAATATTAAGCTTCCCCACGATACTATGTATTATGATGTGAGTGAAGATATTACAGGAACGTAGGAGGGCAAGAATGGATGTTTACCACTAACATAGCACAAAGAATTCTATTTGCTCCTCCGCTCCAAGGAGCAGACACTTTATTAATATTAAGCGGATATGCTACTCCTAATATGTCATCATGGCTAATTAAAAGTCTTCAGGAGCAAAACATGAACCCCGTCAATATTTCATTGCTTATAGGAATGGTTCCTTATGATGGTTTAAGTGTTCCTATACATGATGGCTTTAAGGAACTCCATGGCAAGGCGTACCCAAATGCTGTGGATAGCTTTTCATGTAGTTATGTTTGCGAAAACCCTCCCGTCCATGCAAATCTGTACATTTGGCTAAAGGGCGAATCACCAATGCAGGCATATACAGGTTCTGCTGATTTTGTGCAGAATGCATTTATTCCATCTCGAAAAGAAATTATGGAGTGCTGTAATCCAGAAAAAGCATATAGGTTTTTTGAGGAAGTTGAAGCTAATTCAATCTATTGTAACCATGCGGAGGTTGAAGACCATGTTGTTCTCCGTCCAACACATCAAATTCTAGATGCCGAAAACAAACCAATAACAACTTTAGCTGGGGAGGGTATATTTTCCACAACACTATCTCTACTTACAAATAGAGGCGATGTTGGAGAAAGGTCTGGTCTAAATTGGGGGCAACGTAGGGGCCGAAATAAAAATCAAGCATATATTCATCTTCCATCAAAAATTTCAAGAAGCGGGTTCTTCCCGCTAAATAAACAGCATTTTACCGTTGTTACAGATGACGGTCACACGCTTCTACTAAGGGTAGAGCAACAAAACGACAAGGCAATTACAACACCTCTTAGCAATGCTCAACTCGGTGAATACTTCCGAAAACGTCTAGGTCTCGGAAATGGTGCTTTTGTAACGAAACAAGATTTATTGAACTATGGAAGAACAGATGTTACCTTTTACAAAATTGACGATGAGCAGTTTTTTTTGGATTTCCATGTATAAACAAAGCAGTTACTTTGCTATTACTACAAAGTAACTGCTTTGTTATTCTTTAATACTTGGTTCTACACTCTCATACTCTATCCCAGCAAAACATTTTAAAATTGCTTCAAAAATAATTTTTACACCTTGGCTAGGCACTGCCATGCCAATTTGCTTACGTACACTCTCTTTACTTCCCATGAATCTATAGGTATCAGGGAAAGTCTGTAGCCTAGCTCTCTCTCTATTCGTCAATGCTCGTGGCTCTTCCCAATGATAAATATGTGTTCCTCCACCGCCGCTTCCTGTAACCGTGTAGGAGGGCTTTGTTGGATCTAGCCTTTTATATATTTGGCTTATTTTCGCACCTGTAATGTTAAGGCGCAAATCTTTTGGGAGGTCTGCTGTGAATGCATTTTGCCCAGGAAGAATATGTTGCAACCTTCTAACAACAGTTTCGGATTGCCTTGTCAATTCGTTATTATATGCATTCTCTGGAATAGGGGGATTTTCTATTGCGTTTCTGCAAGTATTATCAATGCCGACATAGGGTGCTGTTGATGGAACTTTAAATTCAATGTTAATGTCATTACGTATACCAACTATAATCAAACGGTGTCTTGCCTGAGGTATCCCGTATTCCTCAAACTTATACAGATGAGGTGTAATCGTATAACCAGCTTCCCTCAGTTCCTTGAGAATCTTAGTGAAGGCCTTACCATCATTTGCATTTCTAAGTCCGCCTACATTCTCTGCTAAAAACCACTGTGGTCTAAAAGTTTTCAAAGCTTTGACACCGTATGAATACAAGGGGCCGTATACTCCCTCCATACCTTTTTGTTCACCAACAACACTAAAGTCATTGCAAGGGAAACCAAACGCCAATGCATCAATGGGAGCTAGTCTAGACATATCAAGTTTACGTATATCCTCATGATAAACAGTATTAGGTGCATCGGGACAAATATTAACTCTATAAGTTTCACAGGTATCCGCATCATAATCATTTGCCCACTGATGTATAATTCCAAAATCATCATTATCAATATGTGCATTTGTGGCTCCCCAAGCTATACCGCCCGGGCCACAAAATAATTCTCCAAGCCTAAAAATCATATCTCATCAACCTTCCTTTTTTTGTTGAGAAAATCGATTTGTGCTTGAATATGTTGCATTTCCTCATCATCAAGAGAAGAAACGCCTTTAAACACAAACTGATATTCTTTAATATCTACTTCATTCAAGTAACCTGCTAACACATAAAGCGGAATCAAATGAATGTTATATAAATGCGCGAGTTTTTTTAAATCATCAGGAGTACAATTAATCTGCCCTCTCTCCATCTTGCTAAGTCTTGAATCTGTTATACCGGTTATTTCATATACCTTTTTTAGACTCAAGCAACTTTTTTCGCGACTCACTTTCAATAAGTGTCCCAACTCGGCCATACTATCACCTCTTAGATAGAATAACATATTCGCTGCAATAATTCAAGTTTAATTTTAGATTTCGCTGCATATGTGCAGCATAGTATTTTACAGTAATCTTGTCAACTCACCACTTTTTTGCCAGCAATCTTGTCAACTCACCACGTCAATATCCATATCATCTTTTTAATCATCTAACCTACCTATCTTGGATAAGTTCCCACAAAATAAAATTCCGTGATTATCCTGCCGGCTTGAAACCAGATCTCAAATCACGGAAACCCTTTATTTATAAAGTTTTTTATCCCTAAAACA
>CAZNVX010000277.1:0-4667 GCA_964576225.1 uncultured Christensenellaceae bacterium | reverse complement strand
CCCAGCAGTCTCTTCTGCACGGCGCCAAATACCATGCGGGAGACGATTTTGCGCCCCAGCCGCGGCATCGCCCTTTGCAGGCGCACGCTGATCCGGCTCAGCCGGGCAAACTTGCTCTCCAGCGCGATACCGCCCTGCCGCACCTTTTTGAGCACGCCGGACGCCAGGCTGTTCCAGAACAGAGGCACGCTGAACACATGCGTCACGCCAAGCACGCGGCATGTCCTCATGATTGTTTCGGGGCTTCTGTCCTTTAGATAGACGATGGTTCGCCCGCCGCACGAATACCACATGTAAACCGCCACAAAACCGAAGATATGGTGAAGCGGCAAAAAAGCCAGGTTCTTCAGCTCGCCCTTTTTGATCTCATAGATCAGATCCTTGCTTTGGTGCAAAAAATACCGCGCGTTGTAAATCTGACGGCCCATCGCCTCACCGTCGTAAACAAATATCCGCACGGAGCCGGTGGTGCCCGAGGTGCACATCGCCACACGGTCGCCGAACGGCGCATTCACATCGTCGCCATGGTTCTGTCCGGTCACCATGTCACCGGACAGCCCGGTCACGCCGTCATACTGCTCACGCCGGTCACTCACAATCGCCGCCGCGCCCGCTTCCTTGAGCAGGTGCTCCGTGATGTCGGCTGTGCTTTCAGCGTCCAGCAGCAAAACGAAATTTCCGCTTTTGAGTATCGCCCAGAACACCGTGGGCCAGTCGGGCGCGTTGGCCATTTTCAGGCCGACAAAGGCACCCCGGCGGCCGCCCAAGTGATGGCTCAGCGCCGCCGCCGCACGGCTGATCCGGCCTTTATATTCGCTGTACGTGATGCGGCATATGTGATCATCCGCGTCAAAATACTCTGCGGCCACCCGGTCTTCATACCCGCACAATATGCGAAACATGTTTTCATACGTATATTCTTCCGCAAGGCGGTCCAGCACCGCTTTATATTCCCACATGGCTGTCAGCAACCCCTAAAACTCTCATGTTAAATCTTGAAGCTTATAATGACTAAAAGATATTCTATCACAATACACATTTTATTCAATAGCGATGCCGCAAATGAGTGTCGATAAAGGCCATCTGCGTTGTCCGGTGGTGTCGAAATGTGTTGAAAGTCAACGGGCACAATGATAGAATAAACAGGAAATTATTCCGCTTCCCCGTATAGATCTCAACAGGAGGGCCCATATGAAACAAATCAAGCGTTGGCAGGAGCCGTTTTTCGGCTTGGGCGGCTTTGGCCCTGGGTTCATGTATCAGGTTGCCATGTCTTATCTGATCACCTTCTATCTTCCCACCGGCAGTGACATTGCCAAAGGCGCTCTTGTGCTTGCCCCCGCCGCCGCATTCGGCGTGATGTTCTTCATCGCCCGCGTAATCGACGGCCTGATCGATATCCCTATTGCCGCATGGACGGACAATCTGCGCAGTAAATGGGGCCGCCGCCGTCCGCTCATGCTTCTTGGCCTTTTGCCGATGATCGCGGCATACGCGCTGATGTGGTTCCCCCCGGTAACCGACCCGTCGGTTCTCGGCTCAGGCGGCAGCGTCGGCAACATCATCTATATCACCGGCATCAGCATCCTTTTCTTCGTATTTTATACAATGAGCGTCGTGCCGTATCTGTCATCGCTTTCAGAAATTGTCCAGGATGAAAAGTCACGCGTCCGGGTGGCCAGCTGGCAGACATTTTTCAACACCATCGGCTATGTGCTCGCTTACGTGCTGGTTCCGATTCTGTTCGACCAGCTCGGCAAGCAAATGACCATACTCGTGCTGCTGCCCTCAATGCTCACGCTGCTCGCGCCCCTGTTTGTCATCAAAGAAAAGCCCACCAACACCGACCGGGACGAAAGCCGTGTGGAGCCGCGCGTATCTTTGGTAGACAGCTTTAAGCTGACGCTGCAGAACAAAGCGTTCCGCCGTTACATTTACATGTACTCCACGCTGTTCTTTGGCCTGCAACTGTTTCTCGGCGGCATCAAATACATGGCGAACGACATGATGGGGCTTTCGGACACGTATCTTGGCATCATGAACGCGGCCGCCTTCGCGCCCATCCCCATCATGCTGATATTGCTCAACCTGATCAATAAGCGGCACGGCATCAAGCTGTCTTTGCGCATCGCGCTGATATCCTTCGCGCTGGCGATGGCGCTGTTCACAATCGGCTGGACAGGCTTTGGCCTGCCCGTCAATCCGCTGTACTTCGGTCTCGCCGCCGGCGTGATCGGCAGCTTTGCGATCGGGGTGTTCTTCACGGTGCCCTATGCGATGCCGGCGCAGATCGCCGCCGAGGAAGCCGCCGCCACCGGCAAAAACCGCGCCGCGATGTACTTCGCCGTACAGGGGCTGATCAACCAGATTGCATCCGGCATGGCGGGCTCACTGGTGCTGGCCAATCTGATTACCATTAAAACGGACACCATCAACACCGGCGCGCTGTTTGTGGGGCCGGTCGTGATCGTGGCCTGCCTTGTCTCGCTGTTCTTTGTGGGCAAACTGATGGTCGGCAGCAAATCAAAACCCGCCCCGGATAAGCAAGCATGACCATTGTCAATAACATCTTCAAATGGTTTATCAAAATCCAGGTGATGCTGGTGCTGCCGCTTTTTTTCAAGACCCGCATCATCGGCAGAAAGAATATGCGTTTCAAAAGCCCCGTCATCATCATGTGCAACCATATCAGCACGTGGGACGTGGTTTTGCTCTTCTGCATGTTTTGGACAAAAACGCTGTATTTTCTGGCGGCGTCGATACTGTTCACATACAACCGCGCTTTTGCGTGGTTTATCAGCGCGCTCGGCGCCATTCGCGTCAAGCGCGATAAAACAGACCTCGTCGCCATTGATGAAGCCATCCGGCTGGTGGAATCGGGCCGCAACCTTGTGATCTTCCCCGAAGGGCTGCGGTCTTTGAACGGTGACATACTGCCGTTTAAACCGGGGATTGCCATTATCGCGCTCATGACCGGCGCGCCCATCATTCCGGTATACATAACCGGCAAATACAGCCTTTTCGGCCGCATCCGCATGGCGGTGGGAGAGCCCATTTATCTGCGCGCCAGCTATGGCGCCAAATACCCGTCGGCTCAGGAGCTTAAAGACATCTGCACCATGCTGCGCGGGCACATCGTCGCCCTTTCAGAAAAGGTAAAGCCGTCCGGCCGCACGTGAGGTGGCCATGTTTTTATCTCAAAAGGACTCTTTTTTTTTTAATCATCCCGTTAAAAATCAACAAGGCCGTAAGCTTGAAGCCGCTTATCCAATGCCTTGCGCTGGGGAAAATGCGTGGCCAGCGCACGGTAAAACGCAGGCGAATGGCTCAGGTTGCCCAGATGGCACAGCTCATGCGCGATCACATAATCGATCAACTCAGGCTCACAGCGCACCAGATGCACACAAAGCGATAGCCGCCGCCGTGCCGGATTGATGCTGCCCCACCGCGTCAGCATGCGCCTGACGCTGATGCGCAGACCGTCGGCATTCGAAAATGCAGGGCTTATATGCGCGAGCCGCCGGGCAAACACCAAGCACGCCTGCCGGCTCATCCAGCGGATAAACTGCGCCTTCGGACACGCCCCTTCAGGCACGCCCAGCTCAAGAACGCCGTTGCGCAGCACCGCCGAGGGCTTCCCGGAGGGCTTCACGCGCAGCTGTACCCGCTCCCCAAGAAAGCTGAACGCGTCGCCGTCCGCATACAGCGCCGGATAAAACCGGCGGCGCTGTGCCTCCAGCGCCCACAGCCGCTTACGGATAAACGATTCATTGTCCTTCACAAATGCGCATATCACGCTTTCTCCGCAGCGGTGCGGGGCAGACACCACCACGCGCTTGTCTCCCGTGACACGAATGCGTATATGCTTCATGCTCCGGCGCATAAGCTCAAAGGCAAGCTCCCCGTCTTGCGTCATCAGGCTGCGTTTTTTCATGGTTTTATTATAGTCGATGGAACAAACGAATCAAAGGCCGTTCTGATTCTTTTTTTGCGGCTCAAATCAAACGGCGCTTGCATGCCATTTTTTCACGCTTTATTTTTCACCTTCGGCGGACAGAATAAAAACAGATTCAATTGTTGAGGTGAACAGTTTGGCGGAAACATCTCCTTCGTCTAAAAAAGGCAAGCGTCTTGTCATTACCGGCGGCGAGCCGCTTTTTGGTTCGTGCCGCATCAGCACGTCCAAAAACGCCGTGCTTCCCATACTCGCAGCCTGCCTGCTCACGCGCGAGAGCGTCACCATTCGCCGCATCCCATCTATCAGTGATGTCAAGAATATGCTGTCCTTACTGCGCACATTCGGCGCAAAGGTATCACTGTCGGGCAGCACCGCCACCATCCACACAAAAGCAATCAAAACCACGTCGCCAAACGAGAACATGGTGAGCCGGCTGCGCGCGTCTTTCCTGTTTATGGGGCCGTTGCTCGCGCGGGAGGGTTGCGTCACCATCCCGCTGCCGGGCGGATGCCGCATCGGCCGCCGCCCCATCGATCTGCATCTGGCGGGCTTTCGTTCGCTGGGAGCGCGAACCATCACGGCGTCAGGCCATGTGCACACCTGGGGAAAAACGCTCCGCGGCGCCACAGTCTGCCTCGACTACCCGTCGGTGGGCGCCACCGAAAACATCATGATGGATGCCGTTAAAAAGGGCGGAGACCGGCAGGAA
>CAZNVX010000276.1:0-4720 GCA_964576225.1 uncultured Christensenellaceae bacterium | reverse complement strand
AAAGTGATGTCATGTAGCCGCCGGCAAGCGCCCCAATGATGGCATCAGCCTTTTCACTGCCAACAGCAATGCCAATACGAATCCTTTTCTTTTTCAGCTCATTGAGTTCAATGCCGATGGTCCTTTCCTCATATTCGTTATCTACTGGAACTCCCTGTATATCATAGTAACGTGTGCATATATCTCCGACGGCTCCAAGCGACGACAGTGTTTTCACATCCTCCCTGGTTATCACGCCGCGTTCAACGGCAAAAGAATTATCGGAATGCTGCCCGATGCCGAAAATCGCTATTTTTGCGGCTTGAGCCATATCCAGCACATTTCGAATACGCGAATCTCGTTTGATCGCTTCAGCAATTGTTTTATCATCCACCAAAACAGGTGCAGCCAGCATATACCCAATCCCTGAATAGGCTTCAGTAAACCGTTCGAGAATGGTCGCAGACCGCGAAGAGAGCACATTGGTCGCAATAGATCCGTTTAGCTGAACGATTTTGAGACCCTTCTTTGAAGGCATTGGCGGGTTCAACAGAGCAGAAAGCTTCTCCATGGTGCGCCCCCAGGCGACACTGATTATTTCGTTGTCTGATATAAACTTATTGAGATCCTGCGCAACCATACGGCACGTATCTGTCATGCGTATATCTATATTCTCCACCATCTTGGGAACAATAAACAGCCGCTCAATATCAAATATTCTTTTGAGCATTTGCTCCTGCTGGGCAACAGACTTAACAGGGTAGATGATTTCATGACGCACATAACCGAGCATGACAGCCTTTTTGAGTATGCGTGAAACTGAAGACTTGGAAATCTTCTTCAAGCGAGATCTCCTCCTGTGACAAATTAAGCTCGTAATACTTTTTTGCAATTCGAATCATGAAGTTGATATCATTAATCTTCAGATTTTCCAATTTCATTTCACTCTTTCCCCAAGTTATGGGCTGGCGCCCGGCTTCATTCGTAAAACCCTGTTACAAAAAGAAAGCCGGATATCAGAATCCGAATCATGCAGCCATATCGCATGCGCGCGCATCGCAAGAGCGGCCCTGTATGAGTCGTCATGAAACTAATTCTATACGCCCATAAAAAAATCCTGCATGGAATTAAAAAAAATTCACTTTGTGAAAATATTCCCGCGGATAGAGCTGGAAAAGCGGCTTGCCGCCGCTTTGTGAATCCAGTCTCCGTTTATATTGACTTACCGTGAAATGTCGCCAATCAAGCCTCCGGCATCAATGATGCGCTGCATGAATGGCGGAAAAGGCTCGGCGTTGAAAGTGATGCCCTTGGTCATGTTGCGAATGATTCCGGCGGCAAGATCCACTTCGAGGACATCGCCTGCATCAGTATGCTTCACGGCCTCCTCGCATTCGAGTATCGGCAGCCCGATATTGATCGCATTGCGGAAGAAGATGCGCGCAAAGGTGCATGCAATCACGCAGGATATGCCCGACGCCTTAATCGCTATCGGCGCGTGTTCGCGTGACGAACCGCACCCAAAATTGGCCTCGGCCATAATAATATCACCAGGCTGTACCGTTTGGACAAAATCCTTGTCAATGTCTTCCATGCAATGGGAGGCCAATTCCTTCTCGTCCGACGTGTTCAAATACCTGGCAGGAATGATCACATCGGTATCCACATTATTACCGTATTTATATACTTTTCCCATGCTCTTCACCTTTCTTATATATTTGCCGGGTCTTCAATGCGTCCGGTGAGCGCTGAGGCTGCTGCCACCGCGGGGCTTGCCAGATACACCTCGGATTCTACATGCCCCATCCGACCAACAAAATTCCTGTTGGTGGTGGACACGCTGCGTTCGCCCGCAGCCATTATACCCATATGCCCGCCAAGGCAGGGCCCGCATGTGGGCGTGGACACGGCTGCTCCCGCTTCCACAAAGTCGGCTATAAGCCCTTCCCGAAGTGCCTGCAGGTAAATGGCCTGCGTGCCGGGGAATATGATCACCCGAACGCCTTTCTTGACTTTTCTGCCCCGTAGTATGCCCGCCGCGATGCGCAGATCAGTGATGCGTCCGTTGGTGCAGGATCCGATGACCACCTGGTCGATAGACAGATTCCCCACCTCGTCTATCGTGCGCGTGTTTTCCGGCAAATGCGGAAAAGCGACGGTAGGCCTTAATGCCGCCAGATCAATGTCGATGACGCGTGCATATTCGGCATCGGTGTCCGCTTCAAAAGCCTGGTAGGGGCGTTTTGCATGCTCGGACAGGTATTCAATGGTCTGCGCGTCCACCGGAAAAATACCGTTTTTCGCTCCCGCTTCGATGGCCATGTTCGCAACTGTAAAACGATCGTCCATACAAAGGCTGCCCACGTCACCGGCAAACTCCATAGATTGATAGAGAGCGCCGTCAACGCCGATCATGCCGATGATGTGCAGTATCAAATCCTTTCCCGACACCCATTGCTGCATTTTTCCCTTCAAGTCAAACCGTATGGCCGCCGGCACCTTAAACCAGCATGTGCCGCGTGCCATCACAGCCGCCAGATCGGTGCTGCCAACGCCCGTTGAAAAAGCCCCCAGCGCACCGTAGGTACATGTGTGAGAATCCGCGCCAATAATGGCGTCACCCGCAACAGCCAAGCCTTTTTCGGGAATAAGACAGTGTTCGATCCCCATCTCTCCGATTTCAAAATAGTTGACAATGCCGTATTCTCTGGCGAACTCACGCAGCATCTTGCATTGCTCCGCTGCCTTGATATCCTTGTTCGGCGTGAAATGATCAGGGACAATCGCGATTTTTTCGCGGTCGAACACTTCTTTTCGGCCGGTGCGCTTAAACTCGCGAATCGCCACAGGCGTCGTGATATCGTTGCCGAGCGCAAGATCGATCCGTGCTTCGATGAACTGGCCGGCACGCACTTCCTCTAAATCAGTCTTGCTTGCCAGTATTTTTTGCGTCATTGTCATTCCCACGTGCTTAACCCTCCAGCTTTATTTGATAATAATATTTGTTGATCGCGTCAATATAAGCCCTGACGCTCGCCTCCACAACGTCTGTGCTCAATCCGCGTCCGCGTGCCTTCCTGCCGTCCTTGGCGAGCTTGACAGTCACCTCGCCCTGGGCGTCTTTTCCGCCTGTCACAGAATGAACGATATAATCCTCCAGCACGAAGCTCTCGCCGATGCATCGTTCCACCGCGTTGAAAGCGGCATCCACCGGGCCGTCGCCTGTCGCAGCTTCTTCCATTTCCCTGTCTTCGTGCCGCATCTTAACAACTGCCGTGGACGTCATGCGGTTGCCGCTGTTGATTACGAACGTGTCAAACTCATACTCATTCGGAATATCAAAAGTATCCACTTCAACCAACGCACGCAGATCGAGATCAGACACGTCTTTTTTTCTATCAGCCAAATCTTTGAATTTCTCGAATGTGGCCTCCAGACGTTCGTTGTCCAGCGCGTAGCCCAAGGCTTTTAAGCGTTCAGAGAACGCATGCTTGCCCGAATGCTTGCCCAGCACGATTGTGTTTTCCGTGAGACCGATAGACTCAGGTGTCATGATCTCATAGGTCTTCTTGTTGGCCAGCACGCCATGCTGATGGATGCCGGCTTCATGGGCAAACGCGTTGGCGCCCACCACAGCTTTATTGGGCTGCACGGAAACGCCAGTAATGGTGGAGATAAGCCGGGACGCGTTGTATATCTGCCTGGTATTGATATTCGTCGCAAACCCAAACAAATCCTGTCTGGTGGAAAGAGACATCACGATTTCTTCCAAGGCAGCGTTGCCCGCGCGCTCACCGATTCCGTTGATCGTGCATTCTGCCTGCGTGGCGCCGGCCCGTATCGCCGCCAGAGTATTCGCCACACCAAGACCAAGATCATTGTGACAATGCACCGACAAATCCACCTTCTCAATACCTCTCACGTTCTGTTTGATCCCGCGGATCAGCTCATAGAACTCTTCCGGCATCGCATAGCCGACGGTATCCGGCACGTTGATACACGTGGCTCCCGCCGCGATCACCGCTTCGAACACACGGTATAAGAACGCCGGCTCGCTGCGGGATGCGTCCTCGGCAGAGAATTCGATATCGTCACAAAGCGTCTTGGCATATCTGACCATATCCTCTGCTTGAGTCAGCACGTCCTCCGCAGATATTTTCAGTTTGTATTGCATGTGTATGGGCGATGTCGCGATAAAGGTATGGATACGCGGGCTGACAGCGCCTTTCACCGCCTCATAAGCGCGGTCAATGTCTTTTTTGAGCGCCCGCGACAAACTGGCGACGGTCGCGTTCTTCACGGTTTCGGCGATCGTTTTGACTGACAGAAAGTCCCCAGGTGATGCAATGGCAAATCCGGCTTCGATAACGTCTACGTTCAGCTTTTCAAGCTGGCGCGCCACCTCTATCTTCTCCTGAAGGTTCATGCTGCACCCGGGAGACTGCTCGCCGTCGCGCAGGGTTGTGTCAAAAATTTTGATTGTGGTCATTGAAGTTTTCTCTCCTCAAAAATATTATTTGTCTGTGGTTATCGCGATAAACAAAAAAGCCCTGCGTCTACAGAGACGAAAGACTTCGCGGTACCACTCTGCTTGCGGAAATAACACCGCCAGCTTAACAGGGCACGACATGATGCCCGTACTCATGTAACGTTGAGTCACGACGTCTGCGCCTACTTTTATCTTCGTCGCAGCAGCTTCGGAGCGAGCTTCATCGATCTACAGCCTGCCGTCTTTCACCAA
>CAZNVX010000275.1:0-4729 GCA_964576225.1 uncultured Christensenellaceae bacterium | reverse complement strand
CGTCTATGTGATCACCAAAACGCCGCTTGATCCTGTTGCGCTGCACACTGTTCCCCACCTTGCGCGATACCGAAAAACCAATCTTCAAATGCGGCGTTTTGGTGATCACATAGACGAGCACCATGCGGCTGTCCGAAACAGACCTGCCTCTCCGATATACGTACCTGAATTCTTTGTTGCGCCTGAGCGAATATTCGCGCCTCAATAGTGTATCCTATCCATACGGCAAAAAAAGCCGGCTGACCGGCACCAGCAAACTCTTATGCGGAAAGCTCTTTTCTGCCCTTCGCCCGTCTGCGCTTCAACACATTGCGGCCGGCTTTTGTCTGCATTCTTTTTCTGAAGCCGTGCACCTTCTTGCGCTGTCTCTTCTTAGGCTGAAATGTCATCTTCATTTTCTTATGGTTCTCTCTTTCATATCATCTTAAGCCGCTGCGGCCTTCATTAACTTATGGTAAGACGGATATATTATATTGAAGTCGCCCTGTAATGTCAACAACAATGATGTCGCCGCCCGATTGCGCCTTCATCCATTTATTTCCTTGGCCAAAGCGCCCAAACAGCGATCACCGCCTGAGCCAACAGTATCATCGGCATCAGAATCGCAAAGCGGCGCTTTTTTGTTTTGTGCGAACAGATCAGCATTGCCGCCCAGACGCCCGCCGCGCCGCCGATGAGCGCCAGCATAAAAAGCGCTCTTTCAGGCACACGCCGCCTGCGCCTCACCGCCGACCTTTTGTCCGCCGCGCACACCGCAAACCCGGCTATATTTATTGTCATCAAAAAGGCTGCAATGAGGGTCGGCATAGGCTTATCACTCCTGTCTGTCCATTCTAACCGTTCGCGCGCCAAGCCGCAAGCGTTCGCTTCCCGGTTTGCCTTGACACGCTCCTTGAATTTTGCAGCATTAGTCTTATATAAATTATATATTGTATAATATATTTGACATTTCCCGGTCCGCATGGTATGGTCATCATAAAAGCATTATCTTTGATACCGGGAGGCTGGCGATGGACGATTTGGCGCTTATGGGATTGTTGCTGGGTATATTCATTTTTTTGTTGCTGATTACTCTTGTGGTCAGAAAGCGAAAGGGGGAACTGCCCCGATACGACGAACGGCAGCTGCTGCTGCGCGGCCGGGCTTACCGGTCGGCGTTCCTGGCCTTGGTCGTATACCTTCTGGCCAACGGTATGTTCAGCCTGATCGCAAAAACCGCCTGGGCTGACGCAGCCACCAGCTCGTTTGTCGGCATATGCCTTGCCGTCACAGTATTCGTTGTCGCCTGCATCAAAAGCGACGCTTACTTTCCGGTCAATCAGAAGCCAAGGTTTTACTTCGGGCTTTTTCTGTTCATCACGCTCGTCAATCTGGCCACCGGCGTCGCCCGCCTGATATCTGACGGCGACTCTCTGTTCACAGATGGCGCTCTCAATCACAACATCATGCCTTTAGTGATCTTTGCGATGTTCGCCGCCGTGCTGGCCGCGCTGCTGATCATGCGGATCAGGTCAAGGACGCACAGCGAGACATCCGGGCAATGAAAAATCTGCGGCTGAAATCAGCGCGCGCCGCGCTGGATATATCACAGCAGGAACTGGCCAACCGCGTCGGCGTTTCCCGGCAGACCATCAACGCGATTGAGATGGGCGACTACAATCCCACGATCAGGCTGTGCGTCGCCATCTGCAAGGTGCTGGGCAAAACGCTCAATGATCTGTTCTGGGAATAAACCGGCTTGAGCGCCACACGCTCCCGCCTGCGCCCGCGTTTCTTTGAAAATACCGTTGGCCCCGCGCCTGCCTATCGGGTATAATGGTACCGAACAGCAGAAAATGCCAGGCCTGCCTTTGAAAGGGCTGAAAGCCCAATGGCATCAACTTTTCCGGAGGTGCCCCGCAATGAAATATTTCGTGGTCGACGCATTTACAGACCAGCTGTTCGGCGGCAACCCCGCGGGCGTGTGCCTGCTCGAATGCTGGCCGGACGACGCGGTGATGCAAAGCATCGCGATGGAAAACAACCTCGCGGAAACAGCGTTCCTGGTGCGTGCAGACGGGCATTACGGCCTGCGCTGGTTCACGCCCGAGGTCGAGATCGACCTGTGCGGCCATGCCACGCTCGCCAGTGCGTTCGTGCTGATGAACGAGGTGTGCGCCGTGTCCGATACGGTGGCGTTTCATACGAAAAGCGGCGTGCTCACTGTCACCAAAAGCGGCGATGTGTTCATGCTGGATTTCCCCAGCCGGGCTCCGGTTGCTTGTGAAACGCCCGCACTGCTCGAACAGGCATTGGGCGTGCGCGTGCTGGAAACGCATATGTCGCGCGACCTGCTCGTGTTGCTTGATAGCGAAGACACCGTCAGATCGCTTCGCCCGGACTATGCGCTGCTCAAACAAATCGAGGGCGTATTCGCCGTGATCGTCACCGCCCGGGGCCCTGATTGCGACTTTGTCTCACGCTTCTTCGCGCCAAACGCCGGCATCCCGGAAGACCCTGTCACCGGCTCGTCCCACGCCACACTGATACCGTTCTGGCGCCCCCGCCTCGGCAAGCGGCGGATGACCGCCCGCCAGCTGTCCCCCCGGGGCGGCGCGCTTCTCTGCGAGGATTGTGGCAGCCGTGTTAAAATAGGCGGCACCGCCGTGTGCTATCTGCGCGGCGAAATCAGCCTGTAGCTGCAAAAAGGGGGGTTTGATGATCTCAGTATGGAACCGCCGCGAGGTGTATATGGGCTTTGATTATAAGAAGCTCTCAAATGTACGCAAAGCGCTCAATGATGCCGATATCCCCTTTATCCAGCGCCCCGGCAATGGTTTGATGCGCAGCCGCATGGGGTCTTTCGATGAAACATCCGCCTACGCGGCACTCAGATATATCTATGTGCATAAGGATGATTTGGAACGGGCGCATGCCGCTCTGCGCATCACCATCATTCGCTAGGAGGCTTGACATGATCGCTTTCTGGAACAGAAAAGAAGTGTTCGCCGGTTTCGACCTTGGCCAGCTTGCCCGCGTGCGCGACACGCTGTCCGCCGCCGGCATCCGGTACTTCTATAAAGCTGTATGGCACGGCGGCGGCAGGACGCGAAACCTCATTGGCTCCTATGGCGAAAAACCTTCCTTCTCCAGCATGTATTACGTCTACGTCCACAAAGACGACTTCGACCGGGCGCAGGCCGAGCTGCGCATGCCCCGCAGATAACAGGCCGGCAGCTGCCGCGCAGGTTGCCCGTCTCGCCTGTCTTGTGATGCCTGCGGCACAGCGCGATGTATTTGCCGTTCCGCCCATCACCACCTACGCGCCGTCGCGGATAAGCTTTCCGTCCCCATCCAGCCGCGCGTTGCATATCGCCTTCCTGCCGCACCAGCAGATGGTCTTGATTTCCTCAATGGTATTAGTTCACGCCAGCAGCCACATGCTGCCCTCAAACAGGTTGCGCTGAAAGTCTGTCTGCAGGCCGTAGCAGATCACTGGTACGTTCAGCTCGTCCACCACATGCGTGAGAACCTCCACGTCCGATTTGGACTCAAACTGTGCCTTGTCCACCAATATGCAGTCGTACGCCTTGATCTCGTCCATCGCGATTTATTGTATTAAAGCATATAGTCATGATCGGAAAAAGAGGAAATGCGAAGCATTTCCTCTTAAAGTCTCTTGCTTCTTTTGTTAAAGAAAAGAAGCGGGTGTATGAGGGCAGCGCCCTCATGATAATCCCTATATCTATTAGTTCCCCACGTACATGTTGCCGTACGGGCGCTTGCTCTTCGGCTGATACAGCTTGAACTCGTCCACGCCGATGCCGGAAACGTCCACGCCGAAATACGCCGCGTATTCGTCCAGCGTGTTGTTCAGAAACGCCCTGTCTTCATCGTCCAGCGCCGTCCGTGAAATCTCGCGCCCCATCAGCGCCTCGGTCACCTCGCCGCGTATATACATCTTCCCGCCGTGCATGCCGGTGCCGAAAAACTTGCCGGCCGCCTTCTCGCCCGGCTTTAATCCAAGGCCCATCACCACCACACGGCCGCCCGCCATGTATTCGCCCAAAAAGTCGCCGGCTTTTGTGCCCACCACCACCTTGGGTATCTTGTCCATATACTCCTTCATGTGGATGCCCGCGCGGTAGCCCGCATATCCTTTAATGTAGATCTCGCCGCCGCGCATCGCATACCCCATGATATCGCCGCAGTTGCCGTGAACGATCAGCCTGCCGTCGTTCATCGTGTTGGCAATGCCGTCCTGCGCGTTACCGAACACCTCCAGCGTCGCGCCGTCCATGTAACAGGCCGAGTCGTTGCCCAGCGTGCCGTAAACGTTCAGCTTGGTATGGCTTTTGAGCCCGCAGCCAATGTAGCGGTGTCCGAACACCTCTCGCACCGTGATCTCGCCCGGCGCCTGCGCCAGCTCCTTTATTTTTTCATTCAGTTCGCTGTAATACAGCGCGCCTGCCGTCAGTTCCATCCTCAAGTTCCCCTTTGCTTTATGAAGAGATCCGCTGCTTTAAGCGGTCATATCCCAGCGCCATCAGCCCGAAGCCGTCGTCCGTCAGCTTCCCCTCCAGGCTCGAGAGCGGTATGCGCTCGCTTAATAGTGACGTGTAAATGCCCGCCCGGTCCACATCGCCGACGAGTATCATGCCCACCAGCCTGTCGTCCTTCACGAAAAAGCGCCTGGACGCGCCTGTTTTCTCGTCGTATTTAGCCAGCAGCTCGGTGCCTTCGCCGCCCT
>CAZNVX010000274.1:0-4742 GCA_964576225.1 uncultured Christensenellaceae bacterium | reverse complement strand
CAGTTATTATAACAAATTGAAAGCCAGATTAAAACATGACATACTGTCAGTCAGTCTTGCGGTCTAGGTCCTGATGATGGGGAAAGTTATAAAAAAAAGGAGGTTACTGTCATACCCCCCCCTCTTTTTATTCAAAATACATTCTGTCTTTACCAACGAATCGAATTGTTTGGGTTGACAGGAACAAGTGGTCCTTCAACGACAAAACTCAGTCCTCGCTGCATATTGCATTTGTGACAAAGAGGAACAATGTACCATTCATATCTTCCATCCTCTAATTGAACATGAGCCCCATCGATTGCAAATTCGTTGCATCCAGTTTTGTGGCATTTGGCGGCTTTTTTGCCGGTTTTTCTTTCCCAATAGTCAATCCATGAGTAGTAACCAATGGGTGCAGGTCTTGAACCTGCTTTAAGATTTTTTATTAAATAAACCATATCTAACAACCCCATTAAGCTTGCGGTTTCTGCAGCCCGTCATTTTTATTCAAATGTAGGTGACAGTTCCTGCATTCTTATACACAAAAATAGCTCCACAGCATAAAACATGCATATTTACTAAATTTATAATGATAATATGTCATTATATATGCCATTATTGCATATTATATGTCATTATTTAAAATATATTTGTTTTGTAGAGAAAAATCCGTACTTTTGCATTTCAAAAGTTCAAAACAATGATTCAAGAAATAAAAATTCAGAACTTCCTTTCTTTTAAAGATGAGGTAACTTTGAGTTTTGAAGCCACAAAAGACTCATTTGCTGAAGAATATCAAGTAGTTGAGGTAGAAAAGGGAGTGCGTCTATTAAGATTGGGTGTAGTCTATGGAGCAAATGCCTCGGGTAAGTCTAATCTGCTAAAAGCTTTTAATTTTCTTCATAGTTTTCTTTTTGCGAAACACGAAGATTTGGACGAGCCTACTGAGGTTATTCCATTCATGCTTGATATTGTGACGCCTAACCAACCTTCAAGGTTTGAGTTAGTATTCTATGTGGGTTCAGTAAAGTACTGGTATCAACTTGTGTTGGATAGTAAACAGATCTATTTTGAAAAATTATCAGTATATCATTCTATCCAACCTACTATGCTTTTTTGCAGGGAATTAGAGAGTGATCATTCAGTTATTACTTTTAATCCGAATGTTGTAAAGGTAAGTCAAGTAATAAAAGAGAAAATATCTGCTGAATGTCTAAAAAACATGTCTTTTTTTGCGGCGAGAGATAAAGTTAATGTAAGTATCCCGGGAATAGATGAAGCAAAAGAGTGGCTTAAAAATCAGATTATGCAGATTGTGGTACCAAGTACCAGAATGTTTGAATATGCAGAAAGAAAAATAGCTTCTGATGATAAACTAAGAGAATACTTGTTGTTGGTTGTCTATAATGCTGATTTTAACATTTCAGATATTAATACTCAGGTAATTAAGGAAAACATACCTCAGAAAATGTTAAAAGCAATTCTTGAAAGTGATGTTATTTCAGAGCAAGACAAAGATAGGCTCAAAAAGGAACGTTATTTGTCAAAACCGAAAACTGATTTCATTCATTCGGTAAATAACGAAAGAGGGACAGAACAGTATAGTATGAAAGCTGAATATCAGTCAAGAGGTACCAGAAGGATATTTGGACTGGAGGCAGCATTGTATGAGGTTTTTCATCGAAATGGATTTCTTACAATCGATGAGATTGAAGCTTCGTTACATCCTGATTTAGTAGAATTTTTTATTTCAGGCTTTTTAAAACAGAAGAGTCGTTCGCAATTGTTAGTTTCAACTCATTATGATCCTCTGTTGGAAACAATAGGTGATTTATTGCGAAAGGATTCAGTATGGTTTACCGAAAAAAAGGAATCTGGGCATACCGAAGTGTATTCTCTGGTTGAATTTTCCGGACTAAATCGCTTGTCCTCTATTAGAAAGGCATATAGAAATGGAAATTTTGGGGCTCTTCCCAAAGTAAAAGAATAAGTGTATGTCACGTATTAGTGGCAATCGGAAACAGATTGGGGTGATACCTACGGTGATAGGTGCCGGAATAACTGAACAATATTATTTTCAGCATATATCTCACTGTACTGAATTCGTTTTTCGAATTCGACCACGCTTTTTTGGGACAGAATCGATATATAAGTTAGTCAAGAAGATTGATAAAGTAATATCTGACGGAGGTGTTGCTGTTTGTGTTTTTGATGCAGATATTGCTCGTAATAATGATGCAGAGAGAGTTAAACTTGAGAGATTCTGTAAAAAGTATTCTAAAAAGAAAAATGTGATTCTTTGTGATAGCCTACCTTCTATAGAATATTGGTTTTTATTGCATTTCTGCAAAACAAATAAGTACTACAAAGATTCAGATTCAGTACAAAGAATGCTTCGTAAGTTTATTCCATCTTATGAGAAAAAAGAAGTTTTTTTTAAAACTGTAAAATGGGTTGATGATATGTGTAGTGATGGGAAAATGGAAAAAGCGATTGCCAATGCAAAACAGTTTGGAACTAAAGGCTTATCGTATTCAAATGTATATAAAGCTTTTGAGAAGCAATTAAAATGAGCAAATTGCCGATTATTGTCGCGAAACGATGTCTGATGATTACGAGAAGGTATAAGAGCATCTGAGAATATTTTTTCATGAAATTTATTTGAACGAATTTTTTGTGTGAATGTCTGATAAACGTAAACCAATTTGCCAGTACCATAAAGGTCCTCTCTATATTATCCCATAAATTCAGACTACAGGGTTGTAATAAACGGACTATATCCACCCACCCATAACGCTGATATCCTTTCACTATTCCTTTGTTAGTTGATCAAGGTAACTCATGATTGCATAACTATCTCGTTTTTTTCAGAAGGAGTCTCATTCTAAAACAAATCTTTGTACTGTATACAAGATCTTCGAATGACAGTTTAGGTTCCCTTACCGTCCATGCTGATAATAATATCCTCGTTTTTCAAATATTCTACCCATCCTGAACAGGTAAATTGGGATCCTATGATCAAAAATTTTTAAATCTTTGTTGAATCGCTTTGATTAAGTTTGTCTTGGGATGAAGATTTATCATTATACAACAATTGAATCTCTTGCTCTTATCCTTAAGAATAAGACTCTTTTGTTTAATCGGCTTGACTGTGTGGACGATATTGAGGAAGGGAGTGTTATGTCCTCGGGGATAAATATTGGTCAGTATGTGTTTGTGTCCTGCTGGACGGAATCTGCAGAAGAAAGTATTCCTCTATGGAAAATGTATGCAGGCAATAAGATGGGAGTGCGAATCGGCTTAGAAAGGAACATGTTCAAGCAGTATTTAGTTCAGAATCCTCGGTTGGGAGGGCAACAAGCGTTCGGCAGTATGTGGATGTATATTCCATCTGAAGAATTGGAGAATCCTAATTATTTCGTGTTCCCTATACATAACATAGAAGAAGATTTTTTCTATCGAAAGGTGCAGTATGTGGAAGATGTGAATGAGAAAACACGGAATACTGTTATCATCACACCGACTGGACAAGACAAAGCAAATGCAACCATTTCTTTTGGAGAAATAGGGCGTTACAAACATAAACGCTGGTCCTTTCAGTATGAGACCCGCTTTGTCATAACAATATCTCCGTTTAATCCGTTTTTCTCCAAACCAGAAGAAGTTGCCACCGTTGCTTTGAATTCCTATATGCAAAATAAGGTCATCTGCTTCGATAAATATTTTATGCATTTGGACTTGACCGTTCTTGCCAACATAGAAATAACCCTTAGCCCAAATGCTACGGAAGGTCAACGCGTGATTGTTGAATCCCTCACCAGACAATACGCACCCAACGCCACAATCAAACCCAGCTCTTTAGGGCACCTCGTGAAGATTTAGTTTAGGTTTACGGAATATTGATAACATCCAAGTCCAAGCTGCTCTTGTGTATAGATGACTGTCTGCAATCAGCGTAAAATTTTGGAATTCTTTTTCGAGAAAAACCGCATGGTGATAGATAGCAAGATCCTTGATGAACTGACTGCCTAGGTTCAGTCATCAGCTCGTCTTAGTATGAACTACGATATGCACACAACTCCAGCTGACGGCTCGCTTTTTGATGAGATGATTTAATGATATGTGATTTATGGGATTGAGTTCAAATATTCTTTGGCATATGACAAATAGGAAGGCCTTTTTCTCAATTTTGAAGAGCCAGGAGTTGAGGTATTCATATAGTTTGGAAAGGGTAATGCCTATCCCGCAAGGCGTAGCATTTCCAATGATAAGTATGTGCGATCTTCCTTTCTCAGAAATAGCAACAACAAAATGGTCTTATGGTAATTATGCTATTGGCTTATCTAGAGAATGGGGACTTAAGAAAGGCTTCTCTCCAGTTTGGTATAGTGATTATGACTCTAGAATCTTGCGTGAGCTGGGCAAACTATTTGAAGAAACCGGAGCGTCTGACAATGGGAAATATTTTGACTCGTCAATATACCTTTTTTCCAACGTAAAATTTGTTCAAGCCCCTCTTAAAACTTCGAAAAAGCAATTTAAGAACTATAGGTTCTATGATGAACGTGAGTATAGACTGGTGCCGTATCTTGAGGAAACGTATAAGCTTGGTTATCGGTCTTTTTTGATGGTAAAAGCTTATGAACTATATAAAGAAGACAAAGGTAGTTCTCTGTTGGACTATGGCGTGGACTTTAGCTTTGAGGATGTGCGCTACTTGATTGTGAAAAGTTATTCAAATGTTAGGGAGGTCAAGGCTTTAC
>CAZNVX010000273.1:4288-4786 GCA_964576225.1 uncultured Christensenellaceae bacterium | reverse complement strand
CGAACGTGATCTCCTCCGCCTTCAGCTTGGCCAGCACCTCCTCCGCCTTTTCGCGTATGTCCGCCAGCGCTTTTTCCAGCAGATAATCCGCCTGCTCATCCAGCTCGTTTTCGCGCAGCAGGCCGACAGCCTCGCCGGTGCTTTCATCCAGCTTAATCAGCACATGCTTGACGTTTCTGTAGCCTTCGGGCACGTAATAGACCTCAGATCCGTACATCAGGGCCGATTCATATATCATCGGGTTTTCTTGCATCGATTCTTTATCAGCCGCCACCTGTTCGTCAAACTCCGCGCGCACTTCCTCTTCTGTGGGATCAAGCCCGGTCAGCAAATCCGCTTTGGCCGCTTCTTCGGCGATGTTGAGCTTGTAGCTTTCCACCACCTGCTCCCAGGTCTGCCCGATGCTGGCGAGCAGCTGCTGCTTATATGATTCTGCCGCCGCGGTATACTGCGCTTCGGTATAGCCCTCGCCCAGCTCCGCTTCAATCTCAGCCTTGT
>CAZNVX010000273.1:0-4278 GCA_964576225.1 uncultured Christensenellaceae bacterium | reverse complement strand
CTTGTAGGCATAATCGATATACTCATTCAAGTCCGCCGCCGCATTTTCCTCAGCCTGAGCCAGCTGGGCTTCCGTCAGGTTCATATAGCCTTTTTCCGTCAGCATCATGGTCAGCACCTTTTCGCTGACCATCGAATCAATCACCATCTCCTGTATAAACCCGGCATATGTCTCATCATCAGGCGACACGCCCCATTGCGCGCACATGCTGGCATACTGCTCATAGTAATCGTCGTAATAGATCGGATCTCCGCCCACCTCGGCCACCACCACCTTGGGCGCGGCGTTCCCCGTCGCATTTTCTTCCGTTTCCACAAGACCGCACGCCCCAAGCACCATCACGGCCGCCAATATCACACAGAGTATTCCCGCCAGTCTTTTGTTCAAGAAATCATCCTCCCATTGTTGGTAACAACATTTTTGCATATTACCGCGACAATAACAATACATCGATATGAACAATTTGTAAATACGCCGCATGTCTTCCTTTTTTACGCTGCCGGCGCGTTTTTTGCATACGGGGCGGTTTGCGGTGTGAAACCGCGTCATTTCGGACAAACTGATATTATCAGCGCCCACAGCGTGTATCACACAGGGAAAGTGCATGCAAACACCGTATATCAACCGTGAATTGAGCTGGCTCGATTTTAACCTGCGCGTGCTCGAAGAAGCGGAGGACACCTCCAATCCGCTGCTGGAGCGTCTCCGTTTTCTTGGCATTTTCTCATCCAATCTGGACGAGTTTTTCATGGTGCGCGTCGGCCGCCTGCAGAGCCTGGCCGCCTGCGGCGGCGGCATCCCGGACATGGCCGGGCTGTCCCCCGCACAGCAGCATGACGCGGTCCTCAAAAAAACAGCCGGCATGATGGACACCTATAATGCCGTGCAAAAATCGGTTTTCTCGGCGCTCGCGTCCGCCGGTATCGTGCGGCTTAAGCCCGATGCGCTGTCGGGCGCCGGGCCGGACGCGCTGCGCGCGCAGTTTCTTGACGCCATGCTGCCCTTGGTCTCCGCCATCATCGTGGATCCTAAGCACCCGTTTCCCTATCTGCCCGGCGGCGCCACCTTTGTCGCCGCCCGCCTAAAATACAAAAACGGTGAAAAGCTCGGTCTGGTGCTCTATCCCGAAGCTGCGCCGCATATCGTATTCATACCCGGGGGCGATATCCGTTTCTTTTTATTCGAAGAAGCCGCGGTGCGCTATGCGGCCGACATCTTTCCCAGACACGAGGTGCTCGAATGCGGCGTCTTCCGCGTGACACGCAGCGCCAGCTTAGAGCTCAACGACGATGCGCTGCCCGAAGACGCCGACTATACCGGCGCGATGGCACGGGTGCTTGAGCAGCGCAAACGTCTTGAGCCGGTGCGCCTGCAGTCCCACCTGTCTGCAACGGCGCGCCTCTCACAGTCCCTCGCGCAGCGTTTTGGCCTCATCCCCGCGCAGGTGATCCCGCAAAAAGGCCCGCTTGATCTTCGTTTTATCCCCACGCTCTTCCAAACAGCGCGAAGAGGAGGGTATGCCGGTCTTCATTTCCGGCAGCTCAAAAGTGTTTACGTCCCGGGTCTTGCGCAGGGCGAGGGCGTCATCCGCCAGGTCAAATCGCGTGACCGCCTGATGATCCATCCGTATGTCAACTTTGACGCCGTGCTGGCGCTGATGCGCGAAGCCGCGCACGACCCGTCCGTCGTCGCCATCCGGCAGACGCTCTACCGTATTTCCAGCCATTCCGAGGTGGTGCGTTACCTTGCCGCCGCCGCGCAGAACGGCAAGGAGGTCACGGTGGCCGTCGAGCTCAAGGCGCGGTTTGATGAGGCCAGCAACTTAGGCTGGGCGGCGGTGCTCGAAGATGCCGGCTGCCGCGTGATTTATGGCGGCCCGCTCAAGGTTCACGCCAAGCTGCTGCTGATCACGCGCACCACGCCCAAGGGCCTTCAGCACACCGTGCACATCTCCACCGGCAATTACAACGAAAACACCGCCCGCCAATACGCCGACATCGGCCTGCTGACCGCGCGGCGCGACATTGCCGACGATATTGTGCTGTTCTTCCGCGAGCTGTGCGCCGGCGTACCGGCCGGCCCCACGCGCCTGCTGGACTTTTCGCCCGGCGGCATCCGCCGCCGCCTCTGCCTGCTAATCGACGCGGAGATTGCCGCCGCAAGGCAGGGCAGCCCGGGCCATATCGTTTTCAAGGCCAATTCGCTGGCCGATAAGGATATCATCGACCGGCTTGTGGCCGCTTCCGGAGCGGGCGTTAAGGTGGACCTGCTCATCCGGGGCATCTGCGGCTTAAAGGCCGGGCTCCCCGGCGTCACAGATAATATCCGCGTGATCAGCATCGTCGGCCGTTTTTTGGAGCACGCCCGCGTCTACTGGTTTGCACACACCGATAAGCTGTTCTTATCCTCGGCCGACCTGCTGCCGCGAAACCTGAACACGCGCATGGAGGTTCTCTGCCCCGTTCTCGATGCGGGCATTGCCCTGCGCATAAAAGAAATGCTGCAAAGGCAGCTGCGCGACGTCTCGAAAGGGCGCCGGATGCTGCCGGACGGGCGCTATGAACGGCTCGGGGCGCCCGGCGGCGTTCACGATTCACAGCTGGCCGAGTTTGAGAGATGCACGATGGAAGCGGGGCAGCAGCCGCGGCAAAGCCGCAGGGCGCTCCGCAGGTGGGTGGGCGGCGCCCTGGTGCGGCTCGGTCACCGCTTCGTGCCGCGCTGACCATGTTTCTGGCCAGATCTTCCATCCATGTGTTATAATCATGAGTGTGTGAAGTCCTTAAAAGGAGAAAGACATGGAAAAGTTCTTGGAGAACGCGTGGGGCAGCATCACCGGGTTCGTCGAAGACCTGGGAAGCAACGCCGCCGATATACTGATAACAATCGTCAAAATCGCCGGCATCATCATACTGGCGCACATTGTCATCGTGGTGCTGCGGCGTATTGCCAAAAAAGTGCTGACAGCCCGCGCGCGGTGCCGTCCGGAATCCTCCTTGGGCAAAAAGGCTGGCACGATACAGACCCTGTCCGATTCCATCATCAAATACACCGTTTATTTTCTCGCTTTCATGGCCATCCTTGGGGTGCTGGGGCTGGGCGCGGCGGTCACGTCGCTGCTGGCAGCCGCCGGCATCGGCGGCATCGTGATCGCTTTCGGCGCGCAGAGCCTGGTCAAGGATGTTTTTTCGGGCATTTTCATGCTGCTGGAGAATCAATACGCCGTGGGAGACTATATCGAAGCGGAGGGCGAGCGGGGCACGGTGGAGGCCGTCACGCTGCGCACCACCAGCATCCGCAAATTCACCGGTGAGATTGCCACAATCCCCAACGGCAGCATCACCAAGGTCATCAATTATTCTCGGGGTGATCACCTGGCCGTTATCAATATCTCCGTGTCGTACGATACAGATATTGAAAAAGCAAGTCAGATCATGCAAAGTTTGGGATTGGCTTATATGGCCGCGCATGATAATATACTGGAGGAGCCGCATGTGCTCGGCATCACGGAGCTGGAAGAATCGGGCATCGCGCTGCGCATGATCCTGCGCGTCAAGCCGCTCACGCATTGGGAGACGGAGCGGGCGCTGCGGCGCCTGATCGTGGAAGAGTTTGCGCGGCAGAATGTGAAGATACCCTACCCGCATCGCGTCGTCATTCAGGGCTAGCGGAGGCAGTTTTGGAATTTCAGTTACATGATATCGTGCAGATGAAAAAGCCGCATCCGTGCGGAGAAAACAAATGGCGCGTCATTCGCGTCGGCATGGACATCAAGATCAAATGCTTTGGATGCGGCCATATCGTCATGCTGCCGCACGAAGTTTTTATTAAAAGACTGAAAAGGATATTGCCCGATGAAAAATGAATTATCTGATTTGGAAGAGGGTCTTGAAGAATCGTCGCGCATGCAGCGAAAAGCCGCTGCCAAAAGGCGCGAGATGTGGGGATGGGTCATATCGCTGATCGCGGCTGTGGCCATTGCGCTGACTCTGCGTTTCTTTGTTTTCGAGTTCATCCGGGTGGACGGCAGCTCCATGGAGCCGACGCTGTATACCGACGAATACGTGTTCATGGAAAAGGTCACCTACTGGTTTGGCGAGCCGCAGTATGGCGACATCGTGATCTGTTTCTATCCGCACCGCACAGAGACTTTTGTCAAACGCGTCATCGGCACCGAGGGGGACACCATTGAGGTGCGGGACGGCGCGCTCTATATCAACAACGTGATGGACGCCACATACTTTTCCGGCTATATGAACACGGATATGCCGCCCGTCGTCG
>CAZNVX010000272.1:0-4792 GCA_964576225.1 uncultured Christensenellaceae bacterium | reverse complement strand
CTGCAGATATAAAGCAGATCAGCGTACTCCAAAATACAGCGAGTCTTCCTCAAATCAGTCTGGAATACTTTAATGTTATCAATAACAAAATGGAGATCATCGCTGCAATAAACGAGGATCTTGTTATCACCGCCCCGGACGGGATTACCTGCACGGTTCATGCCGACGGCAGCATCGCATTCACCGGCGATATTGCAGACAGGTTTGCGCTTACAATTGGGCATAAGGACACGGACAAAACGCTCACACTCGAATGTGTGAAGCAGACGCAGGCAGACATGCCGGGCGTCGCGGGCAATACGAGCGGCAATCTGGCCAACGAGGGCATCGCGGCAATGAGCGGCGGATGGATTTACTACCGCAGCAACGACGGGCCGATTCACAAGATGCAAGAAGACGGGTCGGGCGACGCCAGACTCAATGACGGCGACTGCCGATACATTAACGTCGTGGGGGACTGGGTTTACTATATCGATGGCGGAGACATATTTAGGATGCGCACGGACGGTGCGGAGCGCACCCGGCTTTTTGAGGGCGAATACTATTCGCTGGCCGTAAACGACGGTTGGCTGTATGTGCTGAGCGACGGGAAGATGACGCGCATGAAGGCGGACGGGACAGACAGGCAGACGCTGCCTGTGGAGAACCGTGAGCATATCGCGTCCTTCAGCGTGGAGGGCGACACGGTGGTTTATTACAGCTATACCGATGCCGAGGATGAAGACGGCTACCCGATACAGCTGGTGCGCGTGAAGCGCATGAATACGGATGGCACCGGTGTTGCGGTCATTGACGGCACGACGTATGGCAACGGACGCGGCGACTGGTTCTACAGCGTGCAGACTCATGACGGCGTGATGTACTGCACGTTCGGCGGCGGCCCGGATATTGAGATCAGAAAGGCGGCTCTGACGGGCGGGGCAGTGCAAAAAATTGATCCGCTGGGCAGGGATGTCTACACAGGGCTGAACGTGTACGACGGGCGGATATATGTCTCGGTCTCCGACTACACCAACGGCGTGAGTATGCTGGCAAGCACGGATATGAACGGCGGGAGCCCCAAGATACTGCGCACCGCCGACGAGCCGGACGCCTTCCTTGGCAGCATATGCGTGGCGGGGAACTGGCTGTTCCATCTGGATTATTGGGGGCTGCAGATTATAGACCTGAGGGAGGAGGGCGTGGAAAGCTTTGGCGGCGCTTACCTTATCCCCGGCAGTGACTCGAGATATATCACACTGGCCGACCTGGCCGGCTTTGACGCAAAAAAGGCGCGGCTGGCCCGCAACGAGATATTTGCGCGGTACGGGTACACGTTTGCCGACGCAGGGCTTCAGGCATACTTTGACGGCCAGGGCTGGTACAGAAGCATCCCGGGCTGCAACAAGGACAACCCGCCTGTGCTCAACCCGTATGAGGAGCACAACATTGGCGTGATCAGAGATTATGAAGCAGGGCTGGGCAGCCAGAGCGGCGGGGCCGTTTCCGGCACCGAACTGACCGGCACATGGGTGGTGGACGACGCGTCCATCGAAGACGCCCGCAGCATGACAATCGCGTTTGCCTCAGACGGTACCGTCACGGTATCAAGAGCGTTCAACGGTATGCTGCGCTATGATTACGGATCTCGCTTTAAGATGGATCGGACTGGCACATATGAGATTATATCCAGCAGAAACGACGTTGTGGAAGGGTTGTTCACGACGCCGGAAAACAACATGGGTGGCTTCCACTTCAGGCTGGAAAACAACAGGCTGACGGTGGAGACGCAGGAACGGTTTCATATGGGGCCGGATCCTGCCAAGTATACGATACTGTCATGCAAGCGTTCGGGTTGATCATTTTCTCCTGCCGAGCACGTGTTTTCTGATCATGCGCTGTGCGGACCGGTATTCGAGCAGCACGAGGGATTTGCCCGACAGGTAATACGCCTTTCCGGCGGACAGGTCGCACGCGACGGGGATGTAAGCCGGGCCGAGCGTGGCCGCTTCGTCGCGACAGGCGGCCTTCACCTGTTCGGGCACATGCGGCATCAGCAGCACCACGACGGTGCAGAAACCGCTGCGCGCCCGTGCGTCGTCCGAGATGCCTTCCGCCTCAATCAGACTTTCCGCGTAGCCCGACAGCGTGTCGAAATCGCGCGCTTTTTTGAAGCTGTCGGTGATGATCACATGCCGGTACATACGGTCGAAAAAAAGGCTGAACGTTTTTTTGGAAGCTGTGGTCACGCGAAGCGGTGCGCCGCTGTTTCGGGCCAGCTCGGTGCTGCCGAGCGTGTAGCCGTCTTTTTCCAGCGCGCACACCAGTCGTTCTCCAAATCCGTCCGGGTCAAAGCTTTCGTATCCGCCGCCCGATTCTCTGATCGCCTGAAGCTTTTTGACGGCATCCTTAAGCAGCAGCACAGGCCCCAGCTTGGTCAGCAGAATGAAGACAAGCAGTATCGCGCCGATCACAATGCCGGCCACATACAGGTCGGCCATAGTCGGCAGGCTGGTATTTTTGCTGGACGCGTAGAGGGCGATCAGCGCCGCCTCGGCGGCAATGAGGGCGAGGAAGATGATGGCGTAGACGAGCGTATGCTTTTTCTGCTGCATGACGGCCTCCCGGCTGTTTGATGATTGATTGTGTCGGACGGTTTTCTGACAGTTGAGTCTACCGGGCGCGGCCGGTACGTGTGTTTGCACCGCTGGTTCCTAGCTCGCGGCGTCGGCGCAGCATCAGCGCAAAGCTGCCGATGCCGGCAAACAGCCAGCCCGCGCCCACACGCAGCCAGAGCAGGTGCGTATCGTACGGCTGCGGTTTAAACGGCGCCGTCATCATCATGCCGACCTGCTCTGACAGGGCGGCTTCCGTGCCGGACGCGGTCAGCGCCCGGTATTCGGCAATGCCCTCGTTGAGCATAACGGCTGCGTATGTGAACACGCACAGCACCGCCACGATGATCAGCAGCATGCCGCGGCCCTCTCTGCCGCGCAGCAGGCGGTACCCCATGTATGAAAAGTATGCCATCAGCAGGCCGCTGAGCGCCGCGAGATACCCGAACAGCCCCAGCAGCACCCATGGCACCAAGCCGGCAACGCCACCCAGAATGGCACCCAGCGCGCCGCGGAAGTAGCTGCCTGCCGCGCTGCGATTGCGCGTGACCGGCAACACAGCGCTGCCGAGACGGCTCTGGCAGGCGCCGCACAGCTCAAGCACCTGGCCGTCCTGCTCCTTGTATCCAAGGCTGCGCGTCGCGGGGCACGCCGCGCAGGACGATACGTAACCCAACCCGGAAAGGAACCGTGAGAATTCGTACAGAAAAGCCGCCACCGTTTCGGGCGTTTGATCACGCGCACTGCCCAGCGTCAGCCAGACGGAGCGTTCGTCCGCCTGCGCGCTGCCGCTGCCGAACTCCCGCCGGCGCACCTTTAAGTAGTCGTTGATGCGGGGGAGGGCGATGCCGCTGCCTCGCCCCGTGTCCTGAAACGTCAGGCTTTCGATCGGGCGGATGTAAGCCCGCACCGTGGCGGCACTGCTTTCCGCGTCATATGCCACGTTGAAAAATATACCGTTGGTGCGCCCGTATGCGACGCTTCCGTGCAGCGCGTACCCTGTGTGGGCGGCAAGGCGTGTCAGATAGCTCATGGGCGAATCTCCGGTCCTGTGTTAGTTTTTGTATTTGAGCGTGTCTCCAAGCAGGCTTTGCAGTGTGCTTTTTATCGCTTTGCTGCCGCTCTCCCGGTGCGTGAATTTAAAGGAATCACCGCCTCGAAGCGTTAATTCGAACTTGCCGGTGACTACGGTATCGCCTGAATCGTCGCCGGATGAATAGGTGGAATAGCCCCGAAAAAGGCAACGCGTGATGTCCGGATAACCGATCGCGATGTTGGCGGGGTCTTCGGCGAGCATATCGTGCGTGGTCATGCGCCCATACTTGTCGCCGTACGCTGCCCAGCCGCGCATCATGGCGGCGCTGCCCTTGAAAAAGCCAATTCCCTGAGCCTTGATTTCATTCTGCATGCGTGCGGACTCCGTCTTCATCATGTCCTTTGACAGATGGGCGAGCACCAGATGATCCTGTTTGAACACGATGTAACAGGTCACCTGTTTGAGTACCGATAGTTTTCTGTCCGCGCGCAAAACCCAGACAGCCGGACCGTCTTGAGGTGTGAAGCCGCTGGCAGGCGGCGGAGGTGCGGGCTGGTACGCAGAGGGCGGAGGCGCGGGCTGGTACGCAGGCGGCGGAGGTGCGGGCTGATATGCAGGCGGCGTCACTCTCTTTCCGCACTGTGAACAAAACAGGCTGTCGTCGGATAACTGCTTACCGCACTGGGTGCAATACATAAGCGCCCCTCCCATCTTTGATTCAGTGTTATTATACATCATAACAGGATGCTTCACAAACGGTTTGACGCGCAAACGCAGAAACAAGAATACTCACAGCGTGTGCTGCAAGGGGACGGCGGCCAGGTATGGTTATCGGTGAGGATTATTGTCCTGCGTACAGTGGCATCATCACCCTTTTCTGTATCCGGCACACTGCAATGGAAATATACAATAGCTTATGGTATATTTATAAACACCCATCGTTTCACATAAGAAGCCATGATAAATACCCTGGCGGAGCCTAACAAGCATGCCATTGTTGAAGGCGCCACAGTGCGCTCATGGCAAATATCAGGTAAGAGTAAGAGGGAGACAAAGCCAATGACATGCAAAAACTGCGGCACGAAGGTGGAAAAAGGCTTCAAATACTGCACACGGTGCGGCCAGCCTGCAGGCAAAACGATGCGAATCCTGTGGATTTCAC
>CAZNVX010000271.1:0-4803 GCA_964576225.1 uncultured Christensenellaceae bacterium | reverse complement strand
CGGCTCATTTCTCTCCCTCCTGTTCCGTCACATCAAATCCGTTCTCTACCAGCGTTTTTCGGATGGTCTCCATATCAATCCCGCGCATCGCCGCCCCCTTGGGTATTGTCATCAGCCGCCCCACCGTGGCCAGCATACCGGGCTTGGTGATCTCGGCAAACCCCAGCTGCCGCATGATGCCGATCAGCTCAGGGTATTGCGCGCACAGCTTCTGCACTGGCTGATTCAAATCAATGGCCTTCATACACCCGCCTCCCGCCTTATCACTATTCTTCCTTATTTTCTCATGTTTATTATAGCCTGTAAAGACGGTATGCAGCGTTGCATTTGCAACAATAGCGCAAAAATCTCGCCGCCGGGCGCTTCATTCTGCGCGCCCATGTGCTATAATACGGGCAGACGACAGGGAGGGATATGGTATGAAGCGCGACAGATTATTATCCGAAGCGGAGGCTCTCGATATACTCAAAACCGGCCAATACGGCGTGCTCGGCACCGTCTCGCCCAGCGGCGCCCCCTACGGCGTACCCGTCAATTATTATGTGGACGGCCAGGAAAACGCCATTTTCTTTCATTGTGCGACGGCAGGCGATAAGCTCACCCACATCGCCGCCAACAGCCGCGTCTGTTTCACCGTGGTCACACAAGCAAAGATCGATGCGCCGCGCCTGACAACGTATTATGAAAGCGTGATCGTCACCGGCACCGCGTCGGTGGTCACCAACGAGAATGAGAAGCGGCGGCGCCTGCACGGCCTGTGCCGCGCGCTCACGCCGTCCGTCAGCGCGGATACCTGCGGCAGCCTCGCGCGCACCGCTGTTGTATGCATCCGTATCGACTCGATCACCGGCAAAAGAAACGCGCCGCCGCATGGATATTCTTCCGCCTATGTGATATAATGTCAGTAATAATCAGGGAGGTGTCACATATGCCGATAATATCCCACATCGAACTGCTCAGCACGCCGGAACAGCCGGCTCTCACCATCCGCACGCGCGCATCGGTGGACAAGCTGCCGGAGGTCATCGGCAACGGCTTCGGCGCTTTGGCGGCTTACCTTGGCTCTCAGGGCGCTTATCCGGCGGGCATGCCGTTTGTCGCCTACCACAACATGGACATGGCCGATCTTGACGTGGAGCTCGGCTTTCCGGTTTCCGGCCCTCTGCCGGGCGGGGGTGACATCAAATATGCGCCGGTGCCGGGCGGCCTGCGTGCCTATTGTCTGTACTTGGGGCCTTACTGTGATATGAAACCGGCGTATGACGATATGGCCGCGTGGATTGCGGAAAACGGCTTGACGCCTGCCGGCACCGCTTACGAATACTACTTCAACGGGCCTGAGTTCCCGGACGAGCAGCGCCTCACGCAGATCGTGATGCCGCTTGCATGAATATCTCCGTTTCGCGCGTCCCCTCCGATCATGCGGACTTTTTGGCGCTGGTGCGCCTGCTGGACGACGCTTACTTTGAAACCTACGGGGACGTGTATCTGAATTATCAGCCTCTCAATGCGCTCTGCCACATCCGCTTCGCCGTCGTGGCTTACGCGTGCGGCATCCCCGCAGCCTGCGGCGGCCTTGCGCAAATCGATGCGGATACCGCCGAGCTCAAACGCATATTTGTCAAACCGGCCTACCGGCGGCAGGGGCTCGCCCGGCGCGTCATCGCTGAGCTCGAGGCCGCGGCGCGCGAATCAGGCTGCGCGCGTATTGCGCTCGAAACCGGCGCAGACATGGCCGCCGCCATCGCGCTCTATCAAAAGCTTGGCTACGCGCTGTCCCGCAATTACGGCCCGTATGCGGGCGACGATGCCTGCGTCTGCATGACCAAACAGCTCGGCGCAGTGGCTGGAACGCATCCCACAGCGTCATCGTAATGTAGAAAAGGAGAAGATTCCATGCAAAAACACGATCTAGACAAAGCGGCCGCCGCCCTTTCCGTCGTCGGTGAGAAAGGCGCGCTGCTCATCACCGGCACAAGCAAGCCCAACGCCATGACGATCGGCTGGGCCATGACATCCGTGATGTGGAACCGGAACCTGTTTGTGGTGCCGGTACGCCGCAGCCGCTACTCCCACAGCCTTCTCGAAGCGCATGGCGAATTCACCGTGTTCGCTCCCGCGCAGGACATGAAAAAAACCATCGCCGTCTGCGGCGCCAAATCCGGCCGCGACACCGACAAGATCAAAGAATGTGATCTGACGCTGGCACCGTCGCAAACCGTCGCCGTGCCGCGCATCAGCGCCCCCGGTCTCGTTATCGAATGCCGCGTCATCTACAAAACCGACCTGATCGACGCGTCGCTGGATGACGAGGTGCGCAGCCGGTTTTACAGCGGCGGCGACGCTGGCGACATGCACACGCTCTACTTCGGCGAGATTAGCGCGGTCTATGAGCAATAGCCAAAGAGCGGATATTATGTCGCAGATTCGGATACGAAAAGCCGTCCCCGCAGACGCGGCGCTGATTGAAGCGCTGGCCCGGCGGATATGGATGCCGCACTATATCGCCATCATCAGCGCGGAGCAGATCGCATACATGCTGGATTTATTTCAGTCGCAAAGCGCGATACTGCACGACATGGCGCACGGTTACACCTACGACATCGCTTTTTGCGGCGATGAGCCGTGCGGTTACTGCGCGGTGCGGGATGACGGCGATACGCATTTTTTAAGCAAGCTGTACGTCGAAGATGAATACCGCGGCCGCGGTATTGCCCGCGCGCTGGTTGAGCGTGCCGTCCGCCGTGCCCAAAGCAAACGGGCCGCGTGCCTCAAACTGGTGTGCAACAAGCGCAACACCGGTTCCCTCGCAGCCTATGCGCGTCTCGGTTTTTCTGTCACCGGCGAATGTGTCACTCAGCTTGGCAACGGTTACGTCATGGACGATTACCAGCTCGAAAAACCCGTATCTTAACCAAACCAGAAAGGCACTTCCTGGCGTCAGTGCTGATAACGCTAAACCAGATTTTTTGCTGGTAAGCCTGAGGATGTTCGTTGCGTCATGTTCTTCTGTTTGAGCCACAAGCGGTTCTCCTCCTTGGGCAGTATCGACAAATGAAAGGGTGTTATTGCTTTGAATACTAACGTGAATCAAATAAATATATCCTATGAACGATGCGGAAAAGGGAGGCCTATCATTTTCTTGCATGGAGCGTATCTGTCCAAGGAAGAATGGAAATATCAAGTACAATTCTTTAATAAAGACTTTGATGTCATAACGCCTGATTTACCAGGTCATGGAGATTCAGGTAAGCCTGAAGAATACGCCATCTCAAAATACGCAGAAACAGTTCATTGTTTTATTCAGGAATTGAATCTTAAATGCGTTATACTCTGCGGACATTCTTTAGGTGGCATGGTTGCTCAGGAAATGGCCATCAACTATCCTGATGATATCATGAAATTAGTATTGGCAGATACAAGCTTCGGAGTCCGTTCAAACAGGCTTGAATCGCTCATGACAAGTCTAACGATGCCTGTAATGAGGTATATTAAAGTTTCCACCCAGGCCAGATTATTCTCTGGACAGCTCGGCAAATATAGTTCTGAAGTGAAGGACTACATTTATAATGAAGTTATCAGGCATAACGATGATTCTGCCAATTTCTATAGAATCTGGAACTCCATTGTAGACTTTTCGAGCAAACCGTCATTAGGCAGAATTTCCATGCCTACATTGGTGGTTGTTGGCCAAAAAAACAAGCAGACTCACAGACAAGCCATTGTTTTTAATAACATGATTCCTGATTCAAGGCTTGTTTACATTGAGAATGCCGGCCATATGTTAAATATGGATAACCATGAACAATTCAACAAACAAGTAAAGAAATTTATAGGGTAGACAGTTTTATCTTCAGCTGATGGTAAATCGGCTGAGCAAACAACCCATCAAAACCCGGGGCGGCCAAATAACGTCAAAGCAAGAAGCGGCCGCATGCGAATGGCATGCGGCCGCTGTTATTTCTCGTCCGTATGTCACTGCATCGAATGACCGGGCTGCGAAATGTTTTTAAGCGCTTTCTCGGCGTTATCCTGCAGCTGCGGCTCCACCGATATATCGCCCAGCGCCACAATGCCCACCAGGCTTCCCTGCTGCACAATCGGTATGCGGCGGATCTGGTTGTCGCTCATCAAACGTGCCGCCTCATGCACATCCGTCTCGGGCTGCGCCACCACCGGGTTGGGCGTCATGATCTGCCCCACCGTCTGCTGCGCGTCGCCGCCGGCGCCCACCGATCTGAGCGTGATGTCTCTGTCCGTCACAATGCCGATCACCGTCGCCCCTTCGCACACGGGAATCGAGCCGATATCGTTCTGCTGCATCAGCTGCGCCGCATGCTCAACGGTGTCGTCGCGGCTCAAACACACCACATCGGTCGACATGATATCCTTTACCTTCATTCTGTTCACCTCCAGCACTTATCATGCCCGCAGCGCACGCCGTTTATGAGCAAAATATGCGTATGCGTGCGCCGAAAGGCAGGAAAAACGGGAGACCCCTCCCCCGTTTTATCCTTCACCGTTCAGACTCCGCCGTCAGCAATTGTTCTGGTTCTGGTTGTTCCTGTTGTTCTGGTTGTTTTTGTTGTTCTGCCTGTTGTTCTGGTTCTGCTTGTTGTTCTGGTTGTTGTTCTGGTTGTTTTGGTTATTCTGGTTATTATCCATGTTCTGCTTCGCTCCTTTTTGGCTTGTTTTAAGTTTATTATCTGTCGAAACGGGGCAACATATTCGGTAGCTATCAAGATTTGTTTTTTCGGAGTGTGAGTGGTTATACTGATTATCAACGGACGCATCCTAACCATG
>CAZNVX010000270.1:0-4831 GCA_964576225.1 uncultured Christensenellaceae bacterium | reverse complement strand
ATTTCCATCTCCTGCAACTGGTTTTGCCCTGCATCCAAGAAAACGCACCCAAACGGAGTGCGCATACATAACAGCATGCGTTTACTTTTGTATGCTGTCTGAACAGTATTTTGCCCATTCGATCTCCTCTTCTGCTGCCTCTGTGATGATCGTGATGCCATCGCGGCGGGCATGGTCAGCATGCGGGGCTGTATCCGACGGCCGCTTAACTGATGTCCTTTTTTGGTTCTGGCTCACACCGGCCTCCTTGACAAAAATTCAACGGTTGTATTCTCCGCATGTTCAGTCTTTTATATGCATACCACACAATATTTGAAATTTGCTGTTGACATGGTGATTGTCCATAGCGTATACTAATTCACAAGTTCGACAAAGATGCATTTCTTTTTGGGCACAGGCCCGTGAAGACGAGATGAGAAGAGCCAGATGTTATTCTTTGTGAACCAAAAATAACATGATCAGAGGAGAAGAGAAACCATGAAAACGATTCCCAACAGAGTTTATTTAGCTGAAGATGAGCTGCCGAAGCAGTATTATAATATTGCTGCGGATATGCCCAACCGGCCGCTTCCTTACCTGAACCCGATGACCCAGCAGCCCGCGCAGCCAGGTGACCTGGAACCGTTGTTTGCAAAAGCGCTGATCGAACAGGAGATGTCGGCGGAGCGGTATATTGACATCCCCAAACAAGTCAGAGAGATATACGCGACATTCCGTCCGTCCCCGCTGATTCGCGCTTACCGGCTGGAAAAAGCGCTGGACACGCCGGCGAAGATCTACTACAAATATGAAGGCAACAACCCTTCGGGCAGCCATAAGCTCAACAGCGCTGTGCCGCAGGCCTATTACAACAAGGCGGAGGGCATCAAGCGGCTGGCCACCGAGACGGGTGCGGGGCAATGGGGCAGCGCGCTGTCGATCGCATGTGAGATGTTCGGGCTGGACTGCACCGTTTACATGGTGCGTGTCTCTTATGACCAGAAGCCTTACCGCAAAACGCTGATGCAGACTTATGGCGCGAACGTCATCGCCAGCCCATCGCCGCAGACCAATGCAGGCCGCGCGATTCTGGCCAAAGACCCCGGTTCGCTGGGCAGCCTGGGCATAGCGATATCCGAAGCGGTGGAAGATGCGGTGATGCGCGAGGATACGCATTACGCGCTGGGCAGCGTGCTCAACCATGTCATCCTGCACCAGACGATTATCGGGCTTGAAGCCAAAAAGCAGTTTGAAAAGATTGATGAATACCCGGATATTGTGATCGGCTGCAATGGCGGCGGCTCCAACTTTTCTGGCTGCGCGTTTCCGTTCCTGCATGACAAATTAAAGAATGGCGCCAAAACGGAATTTGTGGCGGTGGAACCGGCGGCCTGCCCCAAGCTGACCAAGGGTAAGTTTGCGTATGATTTCGGCGACACGGCCAAGATGGCGCCCATCGCGATGATGTACACGCTGGGGCATGATTTCATTCCCGCGGGCATCCATGCGGGCGGGTTGCGCTACCACGGCGACTCGGCGCTGCTTTCGCAGCTGTATCATGACGGCTTTGTGGGCGCGGCAGCCGTGCAGCAGACAGCGGTGTTCAAGGCGGCGGTGATGTTTGCCCGTGCCGAGACGATACTGCCGGCACCTGAATCATCCCATGCCATTGCGTATGCGATCGACAAGGCGCTGGAGTGCAAAGAGACAGGGGAAGCCAAGACCATATTCTTCAACCTTTCCGGCCATGGTGACTTTGACCTGGCGGCTTATGACGAGTATCTGTCCGGCAAGCTTGAGGATTTTGAGTATACCGATGACATGCTGGCGCAGGGGCTCTCGACAATACCGGTGATCGGCTGACGTAAAGACTGACCAAAGCGGCGGCATATTATGATGCGGCCGCTTTTTGCAGCCGGCAAACGTTGAGGATACGGGCGCATTGCGGTATGATAAGAGCATAAATAAGGAGAGTTCACGGCATGGAGCACTATCGGAAGGCGGCACAAGAAGGATATATCCAGGCGGCGGCGGGCATTCGGCGCAAAACGCTGATCCACGGCGAGAACACTCTGATGACAGAGTTTCTGCTGGCCGCGGGAGCGGCCTTGCCGATGCACAGCCATCCCCAGGAGCAGACGGGATATCTGGTATCCGGGCATATCACGATCACCATCGGTGAAAATGAATACGATGTTCTTCCTGGTGACGCCTGGGTGGTGCCGGGGAACGTGACACATGGCGCGAGAATACTGGCGGATTCCGTGGCGGTGGAGGTGTTCTCACCGGTGCGCGGGGATTATCTGCCGTGAGACAAGCCTGACAGGTGAAGCGGAGCTTGTATTATACTGTCAATGGCAGTCAGGGACAGTGGCTGAAAAACCCGCAAAACCTTTTAAAGGATATTAAAAAAGCGTCATCGTTTCTTTGTGATTCGGCAGACTGGGCACATCATAAGGCTGCTGGTTTTTTGCAGTGAGGAGCGGACATGGACAGTTATTATTTCACTGTGGGAGAGTTGTCGGAGCTCACGGGCGTTTCAAGGCAGGCAATTCGGTATTACGACCATATCGGTCTGCTCAAGCCTGGCCGGGTGGGAGAAAACGCCTACAGGTATTACGGGCCGATGCATGTGCTGTACCTCAATTCGATCATGCGTCTGACCCAGCTTGGATGCTCTCTGGAGGAGACGCGCCGATATCTAGCCGGTCAGGATATTGGCAGTGTACGGCATATGCTGGCCGCGCGCCGGGAGATGACTGAAAAGAAGATCAAAGAAATGCGGTATGCGCTCAAGGCTTTGGATGAACAGATCCGGCTGGTGGACGAGGGCATGTCGGCCCGGTCATACACGGGTATGCGCTTAAAAAGGCTGCCGCAAAGATATTTTGTTTATCTGGAAAGCAAAGAGACACCGGATTT
Organism: uncultured Christensenellaceae bacterium; assembly: GCA_964576225.1. GTDB lineage: Bacteria > Bacillota > Clostridia > Christensenellales > SZUA-584 > SZUA-584. The sequence continues at coordinate 1,930 of CAZNVX010000270.1, read as the reverse complement.
GAAGAATGGCATTATGCAGATCGGGAAGCTCGTCCGGCAGCTGGACAGCCGTGGGCTGCTTTATGTGGGGAGTCCGGTTTTCGAGATTGCGGAAGGCATACTGCGGACAGGCTACTTTCTGGAGACACGGCCTGACGGGTTTCTTGTTGACACTGTTCCGGCGGGCGAGTATGCCTGTATCGCGCATCGAGGCGCCTATACGGATATGGGAAAAACCTTAGACCGGTTAATAGCATATATGACCGAAAATCAGCTTAACATGCAATCCGGGGTATACCAGTTATTCCTGATCGATTTTGCGTTGACGCAACGGGAGGATGAGTTGTTGACAGAGCTGCAGGTTAAAACAGCGGATTAGTCTGTTGACATTATAGTCGCTATAACGTTTATAGTCTTGCCATCAGCAGATTGTAAAGGGGATGCGGCATGAAAACGGATCAAATATTGCAGCTGGCGCAAGGCCGGCTTTCCTCGACGTTATGGCGGATGTGTGTGCCGGCCGTGGCGGCAATGACAATAAACGGTATCTACAATGTGGTTGACGCTTTTTTCATCGGCCTGACCGAAGACCCCGGGGCGATTGGCGCTGTTTCTGTGATATTCCCTCTGTTTGTGCTGATATCTGCGCTGGGTGTCGGCATATCTGTGGGCTCGGGGTCATATATCTCGCGCTGTCTGGGCGCGTGCGATATGCCAGAGGCACAAAAGGCGGCGGGCGCAGCGCTGTTCGTTTCGGTGATACTGGGGGTTGCTGCGACTGTGGCGGGTTTCATCTGGCTGCAGCCGATGCTGCACTTGCTGGGCGCGCGGGAAACCATTATGCTTTCGGCCGTTGGGTATACGACATGGATACTGTTCGGCAATGTGTTTGTGATGCTCAACGCGACGCTGGCTGGCGCCATACGCGCGGAAGGCAACGCTGTATATGCCACAATAGCGCTGCTTTCGGGCACACTCCTCAATATTGCGCTGGATCCGGTCTTTATTTTTACGCTTGGCCTTGGCGTCAAGGGCGCCGCTATGGCCACGCTGATTTCCTATGTGGCCACATTCATAATAAGCGCTGCTTATTATGTGTTTAAAAATGCCGCTGTGCGTTTGCGTCCGCGTTTCTCGGATATCTCTAAAAAGAATATGAGCGAAATTGGGAAGATCGGTGCGCCGGCCATGATCAAACAGCTCCTGCTGGCTGCGGTATTCAGCATCATCAACATGCTGTCGGCTCATTATGGCGAGGATGCCGTGACGGCTGCGGGCATATGCGCCAAAATCAACGCGTTTGTTGCCATGACGCTGTTGGGTATCGGCCAAGGGTTTATGCCGGTTGCGGCTTTCAACCATGGCGCGAAGCGCATTGACCGCGTGCTCGGGGCAACGCATCGGGTATTGCTGGCCTCTATGCTGTTTGCAGCTGTCAGCGGTACAGTCTATGTGATATTCGGCCATGATATTGTGGCTTTGTTTTGCCGGGATAGTGCCGTTACGGAGATAGGAGGCCGGTTTATGCTGGCGTTTTCGGCGGGAGTGATTCCGCTGGGCTTCGCTTTTATGATGGACGCGCTTTTTTCCGCTTGCGGGCGCGCGCGGGCGGCCATGCTGCTGTCAGTATCCCGGCAGGGGCTGATATTTATCCCGGTTGTTTTCATTGCCCAGAAGATGTTGGGTCTGGACGGCATTATATGGGCGTCCGCGATATCGGATGCACTGTGCGGCATCGGACTGGCCCTTCCGCTGTTTATCGGGTTTGCTCGGCAGATAAGAAAGGATATGGCGGCACTTCCTCAAGGGCTGGCAGTTTCAAATGCTGGTCATATGCCGGCGGACTGCTCCCGCTCTTGATCGTTTTGCCAACTCGCCAAGAAAAGCTCTGATGCGTCAGAGCTTTTCTTGCAACTCAATAGAAAACACTTATATGCAGATGCCAAATAAA
>CAZNVX010000269.1:1058-4861 GCA_964576225.1 uncultured Christensenellaceae bacterium | reverse complement strand
AACATACTTGCCGGCCTCTCCCGCCCGACCGGCGGCGAATGCACCGTAAACGGCAAGGATATCAGAAGCATAAAGCACCCGAGCGAGCTGCATATCGGCTATCTGCCGGAAGACCCAAGATTCTATCCATGGATGAGCGCGCATGAAACGCTTTGCTACCTTGGCAACAACGCAGCGCATTCTGTAGACAAAACAAGAGTAGATGAAGTGCTTGGCTGGGTTGGGCTTGAAGATGCGGCCACGCGCCGCGTTGGCGGCTTTTCGCGGGGCATGAAACAACGGCTTGGCATCGCGGCGGCGCTGATACATAACCCGGGGCTTTTGATACTCGATGAACCCTCCTCCGCGCTTGACCCGCAAGGACGCAGTGATGTGCTGCGGCTGATAAAGGAACTCAAGCAAATGGGCAAAACAGTAATCTTCTCCACGCACATTTTAAGCGATGTGGAACGCGTGTGCGATACAGTGGGCATGATCGCCTCCGGCAAGATGCTGCTGGAAAAACCGCTCGGCGAGCTCCAAAAAGACGCCGCTGCATCCGTTTTCGACATCAGTTTGCCGGCACCTGTTGGCGAGGATGTGATCAGCAAGCTCAAGCAGGCAGAAGGTGTGACAAATGTATCTGTGAAAGAAGACACGCTGTCTGTGACGGTTAAAGACGCGGCCGAGGGCTCAACACAGCTGATGCGGTTTTTATCCGGGCAGAATATCGCCATACAGGGTCTTTTACTTCGCAGAAACGGACTTGAAGATGTTTTCCTAGAGGAGGCAGGCGGAAAATGAAACAGGACATCATAAAAGAAATCCGGTTCGGGCTTCGCAACAGCAGGGTGTTGATACTGTTTATCGGCTTCTTATTCTTCGCGGTGCTGACACCGGTCATGATGAAAGTGATCATGCCTCAGATACTGCAAAGCCAGTTCCCCGGCATGACGCAGCAAACGATCGCGGAGATGGTGGAAATGACGCAAATCGGCTGTATTCGCAGCTACATGGGAGATGTGTTCGAAATAGGCTCCATCATCGTGGCGTTCACGCTTTGCGGCCTGATGGCACAGGAGATCAAGGACAATACGCTGGTGCTGCCGCTTTGCGCAGGCAGGCAGTTCGGCGGCATAGTGAGCGCGAAAATGCTGGTGTTCGGCGCCGTGCTCGTTCTGGCTCCCGTGTTCTCTCTCATCGTTAATTATGTCTATGCGGGGCTGCTGTTCGCGTTCGACATTGGCATAGGGCCGGTTATACGCGGCGGACTGCTGCAGGGTGTGTACATGGTATTCCTGCTCTCTTGCATTCTCTTGTGGGGCGCTGTCATCAAGAAACCCATCGCCGCAGGCTTTGTATCATTGGCAACTGCGTTTGGTCTGCATTTTGCTGGCAGTGCGTTTTCCATAAATGCCTACTTGCCGTCAGGCCTGCTGGATGAAGCGCAGCAGCTCGCTGTGGTCCCCTCCTCATCATTGATTCAGACGCTCTGCATCACGGCCGGCATCATCATACTGTTTGCTGCCGCCACGGTGATAAGGCTCAAACACATGGAATGGAATGAGAGGTAAAGAAAAAAATGAAAAAGACTTTTCTGCTGCTTGGCGCAGCCATTATACTCATCATATTTGGAGGACTTATTGTGAAAGAGATTGGATACGAGCGCGTTGCCGTAGGCGGAGGAACGCTTTACGGAAAAACCGAATTTGCAGGTAAAGACGCGATTGTGATCATCGTGGCAGGCTCCGGGCCGACTGACATGGACGGCAACTCAGTGCTGTTGACCGGACGCAACGACAGCCTTTTGCAGCTGGCAAAAGCACTGAAAGCCAAAGGCATCTCGACGCTGCGTTATGACAAACGCGGCGTTGGGAAGAGCGCACAGGCCATTGAGGGAGCCAAGCCGGATTTTGCTTTGTTTGCAGACGATTGTGCCGCCTTCATACGCCATGCAAAAGCACAGGGTTTCAAGAAGGTTTATGTGGCAGGGCACAGCGAGGGCTCGCTTGTCGCCATGCTCGCAGCCATGCAGGAACCTGTTGATGGTGTGATCTCGGTGGCCGGCGCGGGCTTCCCGATTGACACCGCCCTGGAAAAGCAGCTGTTGCCGCAGCTTGGTGCCGACAGCCCGGAAATCGCGGTGCTGAACAAACTGCGCGAGGGCAGAATTGACGACACGACAAGCGCGGATGATCCGCTGTTCAGCCCGGATAAGCAGCAATATCTGCTCACATGGATGCAGCATGATCCTGCCAAGATTATAAAGCAATTGGACTGCGCCGTGATGGTCATTCAGGGCGGCTCGGATATACAGGTGGATGTCAGCGAATACAACGCACTGAAGGAAGCCCGTCCGGATGCGAGAACGCTGTTCGTTGAGGGGATGAATCACGTCCTCAAAACAGTGAAGGACGAAAAAGAGAACATGACAGCGTACACGGATCCTTCATTCGAAATCTCGCCTTTGCTGGCTGAGGCCATGGCTGCGTTTGTGCAGGAATAAAGCAACATTCGGAAAGGAGCGTCTGGTTATGGTTTGCAATTGCAGGAAAAAGAAATGTCCCAGACACGGAAAATGCGAGGAATGCATCGCCTATCACAAAGAGGCCAAGACAGAGCCCTACTGCCTTCGCAAAGGCAGTAAAAAGCGCAAAGCGGCCATAATCACTTTCTGTGTGATTGCGGGATTGGGCATAATCGCCGCTATTGCGGTTATCTCCACCATGAGCATTTTGAGCAATCAATACAAGCACGTGCAGGAGATGGTGATCAACGATGTCAGTGCCGCCCAGCTTCAGGACGGTGATTATGCGGGCGAATATGCATATGGCAAAAACACGTACCACGTGAACGTGACAGTCACCGATGGTAAAATCGCGGGTATTGGCCTTGCTGTGGATACCAAGGATTCCAATCAAAAATACGTTAATAAAGCAAGCGCTTTGATAGACGAGGTTGTCAGCTCTCAATCGCTGCAGGTTGATTGCGTCAGCGGCGCGACAAGGAGCAGCAAATCCATATTAAAGGCCGTGGAAAACGCGTTGAGTCAAGCAGATTAGAGAATGCGCAGGAAGGCTGTGCGTATGTGCCTGCACAGAGACCTCGCCAGCTTTGTCGGCGAGTTAAAACCGGCTGCGGTTTCCTTGAGTATTTCGATCACATCACGAAACACCAGAAAGCAAAAGACCAGACGGTATTGTCTGGTCTCTGGGCACCATTAAGTGCTTCAGATCATATGGCGGAGAGAGTGGGATTCGAACCCACGGTTGCTTGCGCAACACCGGTTTTCAAGACCGGCACTTTAAACCAGACTCAGACATCTCTCCACGAGTATCCACAGTATAGCAAACGGACAGCTTTCAAGTCAAGACACCCGACAGCCGTGCGTTTTGCGCAAAGATATAATATAATACCAAAAATAAAAAAATAGTACAATACCCGGCCGGAACCTGTTCACTATAATAGAAGCAGATCAAATGACGGACACTTTTAAATAAATGCGATGGGTGGTACAATATAAAAAAGTGAATGTGATTTGGCGGTGAATGATGAGCAGGCTGGATACGGCGCAATCCCTTGTGCACACCTTTGGCAACGCCGTGGGTATACACTGCTTCGCCGTGGATATGACAAGCAAGGGCTGCGGCAGCGGCTGTCTGTTCTGCCAGACATGCTATCAAAAACAGCTTACCGAGAATGGACGCGCCGCTTGCGACAGCCTGATGGAGTACGCGATCTATCAGTCTGAACGGTGGGGCGGCAAATATGAGTTTTTGTGCCCGGTGGGAGCGGCTTTTATCGCGGCGCCGGGCTTAAAGCAG
>CAZNVX010000269.1:0-1048 GCA_964576225.1 uncultured Christensenellaceae bacterium | reverse complement strand
AATACGGCCTGATTGCTGGGCCGTTCCTGATGGTCGAGCCGCACGATTTTATCGAAGAAGGCTTTTCCGGCATATTTTTCAGCAGCACGCGCGATGTGGCCGCGGCGGCGAAAACGCTGCCCTTCATTGAACCGCGGCGGGTGTCATCCTTGGCGGACATGCTGTTTATGATCACGGCCTATGCCGAGCAGCGGGACAGCGAAGACCTGCGCCTTTTGGAGCAGACGAGCGCGCGGTACAACGAAATTTTCTCGGCGATACAGGACTTAAAGTCAGGCGCGCGCACGCAGGAGTACCCGCTCGACACTGAAAAGCGGCTGCAGCGCTATATCGCTTCAGGCGACAAGGCCGGCGCGCAGCGGGCGCTCAATGAAATTTTGGGCGCGATATTCTTTGCCGCCGGGGCAGATTTCTCCGCCATCAAAACGCGCGTGACAGAACTTTTGGTGCTTCTCTCTCGCGCAGCGATAGAAGGGGGGGCGGAGCCGGGCCGCATATTCGGGCTTTCCCGTGACTTTTTGTCAGAGATTGTCGGTTTCAGTACGCTTGACGATCTGAGCATCTGGCTTTCCGGCATTCTTTCGAGCTTTACCGGCCTGGTGTTTGCTGCACCAGAGACAAAACATACCGATACGATCCAAAAGGTGATGGAATATGTGAGCGCAAATTACATGAAGCGTTTGAGCTTAAACGATATATCCGAGCATGTTTCGTTCAGCGTGTCGTATTTAAGCCGCATATTCAAGGAGGAAAAAGGCCTGAGTCTGTCGTCGTATATCAACGAGGTGCGCATCCGCAATGCCAAGGCAATGCTGCTGGGAAGCGATATGCCGCTTTCTTCTCTCGCCTACTGCTGCGGGTTTGACGATCAGAGCTATTTTTCCAAAGTGTTTAAGAAATTGACCGGCACCACGCCGGGCAAATACCGTGAAAAACGCGGAATTTTCAATCACAATAAAACGGAGGGATAAAATGAGCATATTTGAAGAGATGAGTTCCTTTTTGCAACAGGGGCGCGCGCCCAAGGTGAAGGAACTGGTGACGCAGG
>CAZNVX010000268.1:0-4869 GCA_964576225.1 uncultured Christensenellaceae bacterium | reverse complement strand
CCAAAACTGCATCGGAGCCACACTGCACAGGCTGTGCAGAAAACAAGTTTGCTGAGATCGCCAATGTCATTGATCTGTACAAGGGCAAGGAGGGGAGCCTGATTCAGGTGCTGCACCTTGCGCAGGAGATCTATGGCTATTTGCCGCTCGATCTGCAGACTTTTATCGCCAACGAAATGGGGATACCCGTGTCGGAAGTGTCCGGCGTCGTTACATTCTATTCCTTCTTTTCCACCAAACCGAGAGGCAAGCACACCATACGCGTCTGCATGGGCACGGCGTGCTATGTGCGCGGCGGCAAAAAGATTGTGGAGAGCCTGAAGGAGAAGCTGAATGTGGACATTGGCGACACGACAGAGGACGGCCGGTTCACATTTGAAGTGGCGCGCTGTATCGGCGCCTGCGGCCTGGCTCCCGCCATGATGATAGACGATCAGGTCTACAAACAGGTTAATGTCAACAGGCTGGGCGCCATATTGGCGAAGTACGAGAATGATTAAAGGGGGTGAGCACATGAAAACAACGAAGATCAAATCAATAAGCCAGCTAGAGCAGATCGGGCAGCAATACAACGATGAGCAGGCAAAAAGCCAATACAGGATTTATGTCTGCGCGGGAGCGGGCTGCGTCTCTTCAAACTGCGGCTTGGTACGCGACGCTGTGCTCAGCGAGGTAGAGTCCCTGGGGCTCAAACAAAAGGTTCGCGTTTACGAGACGGGCTGTATGGGAACCTGCGCTGTGGGGCCGGTGTTGCTGATACTGCCGGATCGTGTGTTTTATACGGATCTGGATGAAAAGAAAGCGCGTGAGATCGTCAGGACTCATATTGTAAAAGGCAAAGTGCTCGAGGACTATACGTTCTACGACGAGTCTCTGTCCCGCCATATTCCCGTCATCGACGATATCGGCTTTTTCAAGCATCAGGTGAAGATAGCCCTGCGCAACTGCGGCGCCATTGAATACGGCGACATCCGGGCATACATTGCGAACGGCGGATATGCGCCGGCTTATAAGGCGCTGCACGAATTGTCGCCCGAGCAGGTGGTGGCGGAGCTCAAAATATCCGGAATCAAAGGGCGCGGCGGCGCCGGCTTTCCCACGGGCATCAAGTGGGAAGCGGCACAGAAGCAGCAGAGCGATAAAAAGTATATCGTATGCAACGCCGACGAGGGTGATCCCGGTGCGTTTATGGATCGGAGCATTATTGAGGGTGACCCGCATACTGTGATCGAGGGCATGATGATCGGCGGATATGCCATCGGCGCCAGCACAGGTTATATCTATGTGCGCGCCGAATACCCGATCGCTGTGGAGCGCATGACCGCGGCCTTAGAGGAAGCGCGCAATTGGGGGCTGCTGGGTGAGGACATATTCGGAAGCGGTTTTGATTTTGATATCGAGATCCGCATCGGCGCCGGCGCGTTTGTATGCGGCGAGGAAACCGCGCTGATGGCGTCCATCGAAGGCGAGCGCGGTGAGCCCAAGCAAAAACCGCCGTTCCCGTTCCAAAGAGGTCTGTTTGGAAAACCGACCATCATCAACAATGTGGAAACGTACGCCAGTGTACCGGTGATTATTGCCAACGGGGGAGAATGGTATGCGCAGTACGGCACCGAACAGAGCAAGGGCACCAAGGTGTTTGCCCTGGCCGGCGATGTCGTCAACACCGGCATTGTGGAGGTTCCGATCGGCATCCCGCTGGGAGAGGTTATATTCAATATCGGCGGCGGCATTCCGAACAAGAAGAAATTCAAATCCGCACAGATTGGCGGTCCGTCCGGTGGCTGTGTGACGGCTGAAAACCTCAATGTGGCCACCGATTATGAGAGCCTCAAAGAACTGGGCGCCATTATGGGCTCGGGCGGGCTGATCGTGATGAATGAGGATACCTGCATGGTGGATACCGCCCGGTTCTTCATGGATTTCATACGCGACGAATCCTGCGGAAAATGCACCGCCTGCCGGATCGGTACCAAGCGGATGCTGGAGATACTTGAACGCATCACGCGCGGTGAGGGCGAAGTAGGCGATGTGGAGCTGCTGATGGAGCTGGGGGAGACGATACAGGACACGGCAATGTGCGGGCTGGGGCAGACGGCGCCCAATCCCGTTCTGAGCACGATCAAATACTTCCGTGAGGAGTACGACGAGCATATCATCAACAAGTATTGCCGTGCGGGCGTGTGCTCAGAGCTGTTCGTGTCGCCGTGTGAAAACACTTGCCCGGCCAACGTCAATGTGCCCGGCTATATGTCTCTGATCGCTGCGGGGCGTTTTGTGGATGCGTATAAACTGGTGCGTCAGGAAAATCCGTTCCCTGCGGTGTGCGGGCGCATTTGCACGCGGCCGTGCGAGAGCAAATGCCGCCGCGGTCAGCTGGACGAATCGCTGGCCATTTGTGATCTCAAGCGTTTCGTGGCTGATTATGCGATGAAGAACGAAAAAGCATATACGCATGACATTGTTTTCCCGAAAAACGGCAAGAGCGTTGCGGTCATCGGCGCGGGTGCATCCGGCCTGACCTGCGCATACTATCTGGCGCGTATTGGCTATGATGTGGACGTGTATGAAGCACACAACGCGGCTGGCGGTGTCCTGGTCTACGGTATTCCCGAATACCGGCTGCCTAAGGATGTGCTGGATCATGAGATTCGTTTGATCGAGCAGACAGGTGTCAAAATACACCTGAACACCGAGGTGGGTGAAGACATACTGTTTAAGGAGCTTAAAAACCGCTTCGACGCCATCTACGTGGCAACGGGCACGCAGCTGCCCCAAAAGATCAATATACCGGGAGAAACACTGCCGGGCGTCATCCACGGCATCAAGTTCCTAAAGCTTGCCAACACGCATCAGCCGGTGGAGCTTGGAGACAATGTGGTGGTTATCGGCGGCGGCAACACCGCGATCGATTCGGCGCGTACGGCATTGAGAATGGGCGCCAAAAAGGTCACAATCATGTACAGACGGTCTATCGCGCTGATGCCCGCCTATGAGACGGAAGTGCATGAAGCCATAGAAGAAGGAATTGAGATACTTGAGCTGACCGCGCCGCTGAACCTGATCGTGGGGCCGGACGGCCGTGTGGCGCAGATTGAATGCATGCGTATGGAGCTGGGCGGCTTTGATTCATCAGGGCGCAGGCAGTTTGTGTCGGTGTCGGATTCCAAATTCAAAGTCGAAGCTGACACAGTTATCCCGGCTGTCAGCCAGTATGCAGACTTCCCGTTTATCGGCAAGGATGAGATTGGCATCACGCGCTGGGGCACGTTCATACTTCAGGACAACGAGTCCCAGATGACGACAATGCAGGGTGTGTTTGCCGGCGGCGATGTGACGCGCGGGCCGGACGAGGTGATACGCGCGATTGCGGACGGCAAGCGGGCCGCCGTGTCGATCGACAAATATCTGGGCGGCAAAGGCAAGCTGAACAAGGGAGAACCCATTGATATTCCGGTGATCACCGATGACGATGAGGTCATAGCGCATAAACGGTTCCCGGTGGATATGCTGGACGCCGAGACGCGCAAAGGCTCGTTTGACGAGGTTATACAGGGCTATCACAAGCTAAACGCCATCGCCGAAGCCATGCGCTGCTTACATTGTGAAAGGAGGTAAGGCACATTATGGTGAACCTGACGATTAACGGCAATGCCGTGACGGTGCCGGACGATTATACCATTATGCAGGCTGCCAAAACCATCGGGGTTGAAATACCAAGCCTGTGCTACTATGAGGGCGTCCATCGGTTCGGCTCATGCCGCATCTGTGTTGTGGAGGTAGAGGGGACCAAGAATCTGCAGGCATCCTGCCTGGCCAAGGTGCGCGAAGGCATGGTGGTCAATACGAATACATACCGGGTGCGGCATGCGCGCCGGGTGCTGTATGAGCTGCTGCTGTCCGACCATGACAAGGACTGCCTTTCCTGTAAACGTAACCAAAGCTGTGAATTGCAGGAGCTTGGCAAAACGCTGGGCGTGGATGAGACGCGCTTTGACGGGGAGCATTCCGAATTCAGTCTGGATACGTCTGTGTCCATCACGCGCAATATGAGCAAATGCGTGCTGTGCCGCCGCTGTGTGACGGTGTGCAACGAGATTCAGGGCACCGGCATACTCAACGCGCAAAAACGCGGGTTTGACACGATTATCGGAACCGCCATGGACCTGCCGATTGGCACAGCCAGCTGTGCGTTCTGCGGGCAGTGCACCGTGGTTTGCCCGGTGGGCGCGCTCAAAGAAACGGATGCCATCAAAAAGGTATGGAAAGCGATCGGAGATCCGAGCAAACGCTGCGTGGTTCAGGTGGCCCCTGCGATTCGTGTGGCCATCGGTGAAGAGTTCGGATACGAGCCGGGTGCGCAGGTGACAGGCAAGCTGGCGCAGGCGCTGCATAAATTGGGGTTCGACGACATATTCGACACCGACTTTACGGCTGATCTGACGATACTTGAGGAGGGGACAGAATTCTTGACCCGCGTCAAGACAGCTCTGACGGGCGGACAGGTGACATTGCCCATGATCACTTCGTGCAGCCCCGGCTGGATCAAATACATTGAACACACGTATCCGGATCAGCTGGATCATCTGTCGACGTGCAAGTCGCCGCATACCATGCTGGGCGCGCTGGCAAAATCCTTTTATGCAAAGGAGATTGACGTAGACCCCAAGGATATGTTTGTGGTGTCGGTGATGCCGTGCACGGCCAAGAAATTCGAAATCAACCGGAACGAGATGTGCAACGACGGGCTTCCCAATGTGGATGCGGTATTGACCACGCGCGAGCTGGCGCAGATGATCCGTGAGGCCGGTATCGAGTTTGCCCAGCTGTCCGATCGTGAATTTGACAATCCGCTGGGTCTTTCGACGG
>CAZNVX010000267.1:0-4884 GCA_964576225.1 uncultured Christensenellaceae bacterium | reverse complement strand
CGTCGCAGTCGTGCCGGAGGTGCATAGCGCGATGGCGTCGGAAAACACAGGCAAAAAAGAGCTTCCGTCTGCATCCAGACTGATAATGTCGTCGGGGGATATGCTCAATACGCCGCCCACATGAACAGGTGTATCCGTTACGATGCTGCGTGAACCGGCCTGCCTGAGCACATGCATCACAGCCGCGTCATCTGCATTGGCGTCCACCAGCAGCGGACGATAACCCGCCATGATGATGGCCCAGAACGTTGCCGGCCAGAGCGGGCTGTTGGCACAACGCAGCGCAATAAAAGTGTTCCTTTCGGTTCCTTCCATCAGCTGCGACAGTTTGCCCGCGCCGGAAACCGCAATGCGTTCATAATCCGCAAAGCTTAATTTTCTGATCACGCCTTCTTCCTGATATTCGGCCGCAACAACATCCCCGTGGCTGCATATGAGCGAGAAGAGATTCTTCATAGACCTGTCTTCTCTAAGCGCACCCAGCTTTTCAAAGATCATATCCATTTTGAGCAAGCCTCCAAATAATATATATATGATTCCCGGAACACAATAAAATGAATACCTTGGTTATATAGTATCATAAAAAGGTTTAAAAAGCATACTGTGCTTTTCACTGACGTTTTTTAGGCGCAGCGTTCCATTCTCTTTTGCCGTTCCTCAAGATATGCCTCAAATCGCGCTGATGTCGCGTTAATGATCAGTTCTTCAGGGAAGCTGATTTTTTCCAGTACGCGCAGCGCCGCCTCAAACCGACCAACGCCAAACGCCGAGTGCGCATCACTTGAAATGACAACCCGAACGCCATACCGCTTGCACAGTGCCAGGTAAACCTTTGCATTCTCCACGCCGCCCTTGCGGTATTCAAACGAATGGTCATTGACCTCCATCGGCTTGCCCAGCCGCGCGGCCTCTTTCACGACCGCTTCATAATCCAGGGAATATGACGGGTTATCCGGATGAGATATGACATCCACATATTTGTTCTGCATGGCGCCGATGACGGCATCGGTGTCCTTTGTGCGCCCGCCAGTGCGGATGACAACCTCATGGATGCCGGCCAGCGCGAAATCGACCAACTTGATGTATTTCTCGCGAATGTCTATTTTGCCCTCGAAATCGATGATATTGGCTTCCACGCCATGGTAGACGCGTACGCCTTCAATCGTTTTGGGCAGGTATCCCAGCGTACTTAAATTAAAATCCGGCGGAGCAGCCGGTATGGCGGGGCCATGATCCGTCATCACAAAACCTTTCAGCCCGATTTTGGCGGCAGCCGCCGCATTTTCCATCAGCGTGGAGTGTGCGTGACCCGATAGCACCGTATGGGTGTGTGTGTCAACCTCGATCTTCATTGAATCTCCAACTTAAAAAAATATTTTATTCCAGCAGCTTTGCCGCCGCTTTAACTGCGCCCGCCGCATCGGGAGCATAAGCATCGGCGCCTATGCTTCTGGCATAATCCTCTGTGATCACAGCACCGCCCACCATCACCTTGGCACGAAGGCCTTTCTTCCGGACAAGCGACACCACATTCTCCATTTCACGAGCCGTCGTCGTAATCAAAGCGGAAAGGCCGATAATGTCGGCATTTTCGCTGGCGGCCGTGTCCACGATGGTTTGAGCAGGCACATCCTTCCCAAGGTCAATCACTGCAAATCCGTGATTCTTGAGCAGCATCGCCACAAGGTTCTTGCCGATGTCGTGAATATCGCCTTTTACGGTTGCCATCACAACCTTCTTTTTCTCAGCCGAAGTTGTCGGCAAAAAGTGCTTTTCCAAATATCCAAACGCCTCATGAGCTGCTTCGGCACTGTATATCAGCTGCGGAAGATAGTATATCCGCTGTTCATACAGATCCCCCACCTTGCGCAGCGCCGGAATGATCATATCGTTGATAATATCCTCAGCCACAGCGCCGGCTGCCATCTCGGCATCGATCAACTCGATAATGGCTTTTTTCTTGCCCGTCAGCACAGCATCACCAATGCTGTGGATATCCTCTTCGGGCGTCTGAACATCAGCAAACCGCTTCAGATAGTTTTCAAAATTCTCGTCATGCTCAATCAGCGCTTCAGCGGCATGATAAAGATCCATCATCAGTGTGTCATTCGGGTTCATGATAGCGGCGCTTAAACCGAAGCCCATGGCCATCACCAAATATGCCGTGTTAATAAGCCGGCGTTCAGGTAACCCAAAAGACCCGTTGGATATGCCCAACACAGTTTTGAAACCGTTATTAACACACCATTTGACAACCTTGAGCGTTTCTTTTGCTGCTTTGGCGTCTGATGAAACCGTCATGACCAGCCCGTCAACCAGTATGCTCTCCTTGCCGATACCGGCTTCTTCTATTCTCTCAAAGGCCGCCTCAATTTCGGCAATGCGGCCCTGCGCCGTCTGCGGAATACCCGCATCTCCGATGGGCAGCAGGATAAACATGGGCGAATACCGTTTGATCAACGGCAGCAGCGCCGAAAGATGGTCTCTTTTTGTCGACATAGAATTGACAAGAGCACGACCGGGATAGATACGCAGCGCCTGTTCAATCACGTCAAAGCGGGAGGAATCGATAGACAGCGGCAGCTTGACCTGAACAGACAGCGTCTCAATTGCGTTTTTCATAGCGGCCATCTCATCCGCACCAGGCATGCCCACGTTAACGTCCAGTATGTGCGCCCCATCATCCCTCTGCTCCAGCGCCATATCCAGCACTTCGTCATAATGACCCGCCCGCAGGGCTTCCTTGAGCTTAGGCTTGCCGGTCGGATTGATACGCTCGCCTATAACCACAAACCGTCTGCCTAAATACACTTCATCGGATACCGATGTCAGCGCCGCCGGCATTTCACTTCGCCAGCATGAGGGCTTAAATCCGTCTGTCGACTTGCTGATCGCTCGTATATAATCCGGATCAGTCCCGCAGCATCCGCCGATCAGATTGGCTCCGGCCTCGCACAACGGCTTTATATAGCGCTGGAACTGCTCACAGGACATGTCGAACTGCGTTTGTCCGCCCACAATGCGCGGCATACCGGCATTGGGTTTCACCATCAGCGGCACGCTGGACACTTCCTTCATGGCCGACACAAGCGGCAGCATCTCAGCGGGGCCCGTTGAACAGTTGAGCCCCACCACATCGGCGCCGGCTGATATGAGCGTCATCGCGGCAGCCGCCGGCGTCGTTCCTGTCAGCGTGCGACCTTTCGCGTCAAATGTCATGCTGGCCACAACCGGCAGGTTAACGCATTCTTTGGCTGCAATGACAGCCGCACGCGTCTCCTGAATATCGATCATCGTCTCGATGACAATGAAGTCAACACCGCCGTCCGCTAGCGCCCTGATCTGCTCTTTGTATATATCCACAACCTGCTCGAATTCCAGATCACCCAAAGGCGCCAAAAACGAACCGGTGGAACTCACGCCACCGCCGACAAAAGCATGGTTGCCCGCCGCCTCCACGGACAGCGCGGCCAGCTGCGAGTTGATTCGCCGCATTTTATGCTGAAGCGAAAACTCCCTGAGCTTAAACGTGTTGGCCCCAATCGTAAAAGTAAAAAGCGCCCTTGCCCCCGCATCCACATAGCGCATCTGAACGTCTCTGAGTATGCCGGGATTATTGAGCGCGAAAAGCTCCGGACACACACCCGGCTCCATGCCGTTTTGCTGGAGATACGTGCCTGTGGCCCCGTCGAGCACCATGATGTGATGTTTTAAATATTCCAAAAAGCCAAGACCGTTTATCTTCTTCAACTATTCTACTCCAGCTATCGCAATCACCGATTTTTCCGGGGAAAGCAGATAGTTCTCATTGATTGTCACATCCAGCGTGTCCATGGCCAGAAGATCAAAAAAAGCTCTTTGATAACACAGATCAAGGTCTCCATAGCCCGGGCTGAAGCGGTGTCTGGTCAGCTTTTGTCCAATCCGACGCAGCGACTCGCTTTTGCGTGACATTATGACGTCAAGTGTGCCGTCCACATATTCAGAAGCATAGGCGTCAAGCACAATGGCTTTAAGACCGTCCCCTTGCCGCATGGCCTGCCTGATCTTCTCCACATCTCGCTCGGGTATTGAAGCGCCCATCAGATACACCGACCGGCTTTTTCCAAGCAGCTTTGCAAGCATCGACGATGCGATTTTGGCGCCGTCAATATTGATGCAGGATGCATCCACGTGCCGCAGCGGAAACACCGCTGCTTTCCCGCGGGCGGCAAACGCCGAACCTGCTTGCCTCATATACCTGTCAAAATCCGTTTCAAGGCTTTGGGAAAACTGCGCTTTTTGAGAACCGAGCCGCCGCAACACTGCTTTCCTGTCGGGAACGAAAGGAAGAAACGGAAAAACCTCCATGCAAACACCTCATCAGATATGATACAACAGTTGAGATGATTATTCAACCACTTGCAAATACTGTGACGATGTGATTAAATAATCTCTGTTTATATGGTTTCACTATCAAGCAGGAGATTTGTGTATGGGAATTGTTGAAAGACTCGCTGACAGCCGGAGCGCCTTTTCTTTGGAGTTTTTTCCGCCCAAGAAAGATATGCCCCTGGCTTCCGTCTACGGCGCCATCGAACAGCTCTCGGCCAGTCAGCCGGTCTTCGTCAGCGTTACATACGGCGCTGGCGGCGGCAGTCGAGACCGGACGCTGGATATCGTCTCGCATGTCGACGGCATGGGGCTTAACGCCATTGCCCATTTGACCTGCGCGGGAGCAACCCGCTTGTTCATCGCAGACGTACTGGATACGCTGGAGAACAGAGGCATCAGAAACGTGCTGGCATTGCGGGGCGATATTCCCGACGGTATAAGTAAATCCGCTGCGTTTGCTCATTACACGCATGCAAGTGACCTGATAACTGAAATCAAAAAAAGAAACGG
>CAZNVX010000266.1:0-4917 GCA_964576225.1 uncultured Christensenellaceae bacterium | reverse complement strand
GCTCGAGACATCGCCGGAGGACATTGAAGGCATGTACGCGGCCAATGGCATACTGACATCCAGGGGTGGGATGACGAGCCACGCAGCGGTTGTGGCGAGAGGTATGGGTACCTGCTGCGTTTCAGGATGCGGTGACATCATGATTGTGGAGAAGACAAAGACGATGAGCACGGAGGACGGCAAGGTGTATCACGAAGGTGACTACATCTCGCTGGACGGCTCAACAGGCCTGGTTTACGGCGAACCCATCGCGACCAAGCCGGCTGAGCTGACGGGTGATTTCGGCGTCATTATGGAGTGGGCAGACGAAGCCCGCACCCTTAAAGTGAGAACCAATGCGGATACGCCAAAAGATGCGGCGCAGGCCATCCACTTCGGCGCTGAAGGTATCGGCCTTTGCCGCACGGAGCATATGTTCTTTGACGAAGAGAGAATCCCCGCGATGCGTGAGATGATAGTATCCAAAACACAGAGCCAGCGTGTGCGTGCGCTCGCGAAGCTGCTGCCGATGCAAAAGCAGGACTTTAAGGGTATTTATGAGGCTATGGGTGAGATGCCGGTTACAATACGGCTGCTTGATCCGCCGTTGCATGAATTCCTGCCGCAGGATGAAGAGGATATCAAGAAGCTTGCCAAGGAGATGGTTATTCCCGTGGAAGAGCTGCGGCTGACGATCTCTCATCTGCACGAGTTCAATCCGATGATGGGACACAGAGGCTGCCGTCTGGCCGTTTCGTATCCGGAAATCGCCGAGATGCAGGCGCATGCCATTATGGAAGCCGCCATTGAAGTGTCCTCAGAAAAGGGTATCAATATTGTGCCTGAGATTATGATACCGCTGATCGGAGACATCAAGGAGCTCAAATATGTCAAGGAAGTGGTTGTGAAGGCGTGCGAAGCTGTGATTGCCGACAAGGGCGTTAAAATCGATTACATGGTCGGTACGATGATTGAGATTCCGCGAGCGGCGTTGACGGCGGATGAAATCGCTCAGGAAGCCGAGTTTTTCTCTTTTGGCACCAACGACTTGACGCAAATGACCTTTGGTTTTTCCCGTGATGACGCCGGTAAGTTTCTTGACGATTATTACAATAAGAAGGTATACGAGTCCGATCCTTTTGCGAAAGTGGATCAGAAGGGCGTTGGCAAGCTGATCAAGATGGCTGTGGAGCTTGGACGTAAAACACGGCCGGACATCAAACTGGGTATCTGCGGCGAACACGGCGGCGAAGCCAGCTCCATCAAATTCTGCCATGATGTCGGGCTCCATTATGTATCCTGCTCGCCTTTCCGCGTGCCGATTGCGCGGCTGGCAGCAGCCCATGCGGCGATATTGGATAAAAAGGCGAAATAGGAAATGCGATCAAGAGGCGGGGCAGGCTGCTCTGCCTCTTTTTTTCTTCCGGTGAGCTTTGCAGGAATTAAAGCATGCTTTGTTTAAATAATACATATGGACGATCAGCGTACCTGTTTCAGGCAGGAATATGAAAAACGTGAATACGACATGCTGTCCGCATACGCCGCCAAGTCGGCGGAAACCAAGGGCCGCGCGCGCCCTATGGAAACCTGTCCGTTGCGCACTGATTATCAGCGTGACCGAGACCGCATAATTCATTGTAAATCCTTCAGGCGCTTGAAACACAAAACGCAGGTGTTTTTATCACCCGAGGGAGACCATTACCGGACGCGGCTGACCCATACGCTGGAGGTTTCACAGATCGCCAGGACGATCGCGCGGTGTCTGCAGCTCAATGAGGATCTTACAGAAGCCATCTCTCTGGGGCACGATTTGGGGCACACCCCGTTTGGACATGCGGGCGAGCGGGTGCTGGCCGAACTGACAGGCCATTTTGAGCATAACGAACAGAGCCTGCGCGTTGTGGAGCGGCTGGAGGGCGGTTCTGGGCTCAACCTGACTGTTGAAGTGAGGGACGGTATACTCAATCATAAAAAAAGCCGCAAGCCGTCCACGCTGGAGGGGCTGGTTGTCAACTATGCCGACCGGATCGCCTACATCAATCATGATATTGATGACGCGCTGCGGGCCGGTATCATCAGCAGCATACCCGAGGCGTGCGCTGATAGACTAGGACGGACGCATGGCGAGCGCATCAACACCATGATCACCGATATTGTGAACAACAGCGCCGGCGGCCCACAGATTCGGATGTCGCCTGAGATTGAAGCGCTGACGGAGGAACTTCGGCAGTTCATGTTCGAAAGAGTTTATCTTGGTTCTGCAGCCAAGGAGGAGGAGGGCAAGGCGGAGAACATGATCCGCATGCTTTACGCGTTCTTCTTGAAAAACCCGGACAGGATGGGGCCGGACACAGTGCGCCGTCTGGAGGAAGACGATCTGATGCAGACCGTCACGGATTATATCG
The DNA here is from genome assembly GCA_964576225.1 of uncultured Christensenellaceae bacterium. GTDB lineage: Bacteria > Bacillota > Clostridia > Christensenellales > SZUA-584 > SZUA-584. The sequence continues at coordinate 2,533 of CAZNVX010000266.1, read as the reverse complement.
CAGGCATGACGGACAGGTTTGCGGTTAAGCTGTTCCGTGATATTTACATACCGAAAGGCTGGTACAAGTATTAGTGGCAAGATTTGACGACGTCTGGCTGTCGGAGTTGTATGCCAAGAATGACATTGTGGACGTCATCTCCTCATACACAACACTCACTGAACGCGGTGGGCGGTATTGGGGGCTGTGTCCTTTTCATAATGAAAAGACGCCTTCTTTTTCTGTGAACCGCGACAGGCAGCTTTATTATTGTTTTGGCTGCAAACAGGGCGGTAATGTCGCCAACTTTATTATGAAGGCGGACAGCCTTATGTTCGGCGAGGCTGTGGAAGTGCTGGCGCGCCGCGTGGGGATGACCGTGCCGCAGGCTGTAGATGATAAGCAATACCGCCAGATCAAAGAAAAAAAACATAAGCTTGCCGAAATGCATAAAATAGCAGCGCGTTATTATTTCGACACATTGCACGCACCGGCAGGTGTCCGGGCGCTGGATTATTTAAAAAGGCGCGGCATCGGAGAGGACATCATCAGAAGGTTCGGCCTCGGGTTTGCGCCGGACAGTTGGGACAATGTTGCCAGGTTGCTTGCCGATAACGGCTATCCGTCTGAACTGATCAGCGAGAGCGGGCTGGTGACTGTGAAAAATGGAAAAAGCTTTGATACATTTCGAAGCCGCGTGATGTTTCCAATAATCAACGTTTTCGGCGAGGTGATTGCGTTCGGCGGACGTGTGATCGGGGACGGTGAGCCAAAGTACATGAACACGCGGGACACGCTGCTGTTCAACAAACGGCGCAACCTTTACGGTGTTGACCTTTTGCGCCGCCAGAGGAACATAAAGAGCGCCGTCATCGTCGAAGGATATATGGATGTTGTCTCGCTGCATGCGCACGGCGTCAAAGCGGCGGTGGCCTCTCTGGGCACTGCGCTCACCCGGGAGCAGGCCGTACTGATCAAGAGATACACCGAAAACGTGTTTCTGGCTTATGACGGCGACGAAGCGGGTGAGATTGCCACACACAAGGCACTTTCCATATTGGAAGGAGAGGGGCTTGCTGTCCGGGTGATCCGTTTTGAAGCAGGGATGGATCCGGACGACTTTATCAGAAAATCCGGCTTGCAGGGTTTTCATAAGAAAGTCAAGGCGGCTCTGTCGCCTGACAGTTACAGGCTAGAGATCAGGAAGCGGGATTTCGACATAACCTCAGAGGACGGAAAAGAGGGCTATGCTATCGCGGCATCCCAAATAATCACCCGTATTGAAAGCCCGATACGACGGGAGCGTTTTGCCGAGCAGGTATCTCAAGAGACCGGCTACAGCACGGCATCCATTCTTGGGCAGATGGAAAGATTAGAAAGCAAAAAGAATACTAATGCCAATAATAGGTATAATAATACTGGAAAAAGCGCGCAAGACGATGCGGAGGGTATTTTTTTGGCATACGCGATGGCTCATTGCCTGCTGCTTAACGACCTGGGTGGCAGATTGAGTCCGGAATATTTCGAACAGAAAACGCATAAAAATATTTTTTCTGCATTATATAACAACGCAAAAAAAGGAATTCAGCCAACGTATGCCGAACTATTATCCGAACTTGAGGAAGAGGAGACCAGAAGCGAGGCGGCCAGACTGGCTGGAATGCAGACTGTTGCCGAGGATCCGCTCGCATACATGCAGGACTGTCTGAACGGTATACGGGTGCGGCAGCTGGAGAAGCGGCGGCAGCAGCTCAGAGACGAGCTCCGGGCGGCCGAAGGTGACAAAAAGCGTACGTTGCTTGCCGAAATCGGCAAGTTGGATAAAGAATTGAAACAATAAAGGGTTGAGTGAATAAGGGTGATCGTATTTTGAACAAGAAAACGGCCGCTGAGCCGAAGATAACTGGCAAGCCCGCCGAGAGCATTGTATCTGAACTGAAAACCGAGCCTGGCTTGAGCAATCGGCATTTGGATACGGATGACAATGCGGTTGATTTAACCCTCTCAAAAGAGAATCTCGCCAAAATACAAGCTTTGAGTAAGATTTCTCAGAGTGAGAAAGAAGAAAAGCTCAAAGACGTGATTGAGACGGGCAAAAAGAAGGGTGTATTAACCTATAAAGAGATTAACGACGCATTGGACGGCGCTGAAATCGACGCGGAAAATCTTGACAAGCTCTTGGGTGCGCTTGAAGAGATGAAAATTGATGTCGTCGATTCCGAGATGGACAAGGATATTGCCGAAGACGAAGAGGATGTTGACGCCGATATAGATTTGTCGATCCCGGAGGGCGTCAGCATTGATGATCCCGTTCGTATGTACTTAAAAGAGATCGGTAAAGTCAACCTGCTCTCCGCCGACGAAGAGGTCGATCTCGCCAAGCTGATGGCGCTCGGAGACGATGCCGCCAAGCGTAAGCTGGCTGAGGCCAATCTGCGCCTTGTGGTGAGTATCGCCAAGCGGTATGTGGGCCGCGGCATGCTGTTCCTTGACCTGATCCAGGAAGGGAACCTTGGGCTTATCAAAGCGGTCGAAAAATTCGATTATACAAAGG
>CAZNVX010000265.1:0-4944 GCA_964576225.1 uncultured Christensenellaceae bacterium | reverse complement strand
ATGGTCGAGTGATTGCCTTGTCTGCATGGCGCTGTGATGATCGAGTTCGCCATAGAGACTGGCCACGACACCATGCTCTTGTTGTTTGACTCTTATCTGCATACAGTTTGTCCTTTCATAATAATCCCTAACATATTCTTGCTATCAGCTCGCCTTCCTTTAAGAGGTTTTGACGGATCGTCACTTGTTTTCGTGTTAAAATATGGTTTGTGTCGAATAACATAAATGGAATGATTTCGGACAGCATAAAAGGAGTGCACAAGCTATTAAAGGCAGGCTTCAATGGGAAGACATCGACTCAATTCCAAATGCAAGAAAACGATATGGCAAAAGATCGTCGGCGCAATCAAGATATCGTTTCTTTGTGCGTTCATTCTGGTTTTATGCGGCGCCGTATTTGCGTTCTCTTATCTGATGGGGCTGGAGGAATGGAAGGAATTTGATCCGAAAAAAATCGGCGACATGCAGCAGACGCTGTTGATCTATGATATGAAACATATTGAGACAGCGGCGCTGTACAATCAGCAAAATCGTGTCTATCTGCCAATTGGAAGAATTCCTGGCCATGTTAAGGATGCATTTCTTGCTATTGAAGACAACAGGTTCTATGAACATAACGGTGTGGATATTATCCGTATCATCGGCGCGTTTATCGTGGATCTGAAGAGCGGCAGCATCGAACAGGGCGCCAGCACCATATCGCAGCAGCTTGTTAAGCTCACAAGTCTGACGGGCGTCCAGACAATCTCAAGAAAGCTTCAGGAGGCTGTGATGGCCTACAAGCTTGAGAAGGCCTATTCAAAAAATGAAATACTTGAAATGTATCTGAACTACATCTATTTCGGCAATGGCGCATATGGCATAGAGGCGGCTGCAAAAGTCTATTTTGGCATACCTGCGGAATCGTTGTCCCTGGCCCAAGGAGCCCTGCTGGCTGGCGTCATCAAAGGGCCGACCCATTACGCGCCTCATCTCAATCTGGAGAAGTCAGTCAGACGCCGCAACCTTGTATTGAATGAAATGCACAGGCTCGGGTACATCACAGAGAAGGAATGCAGGGACGCGCAGGCAGAGCCGGTGGTACTGACTGAGAAAGCCGACAATAAATACGGGTATTTTATTGATATGGTACTGGGCGAAGCGGAGGGGATACTGTCGGTGGACAGCGAGCAGCTTCTTTCCAGCGGATACCGTATTTATACAACGCTGGACCAGGATGTCCAGAAACAGCTTGAACTTCTGTATCAGGATGATGCGGCCTTCCCGGCCGCCGCAGTTGATGGAGATATATGCCAGTCCGCCTTTTGCATACTTGACAGCAGGACAAGTGAGATCCGGGCAATCGTGGGCGGACGCAAATATGAAACACGGCGTGGGCTGAACCGCGGCAAGGATATCCGGCGTCAACCCGGATCTGCCATCAAACCGGTGATTGTATATGCCCCGGCAATGGAGAAGCTGGGATACTCGACAACAACTTTGGTTCTTGATGAGAAAGAGGATTTCAACGGATATGTCCCCAAAAACTTCTCCGACAGTTACGCAGGCTGGGTGACCATGCGGGAGGCATTATCAAAATCTCTTAACCTTCCCGCTGTGCGCCTGTTTGAGAAGCTCGGTGTGCAGACCGGCAAGCTGTATGCGTCCAGCGTGGGCATTCCATTTGAACGGCAGGATGTGGGCTTAACTCTTGCGCTGGGAGGTTTTACGACGGGTGTATCACCGCTGTCATTATGCAATTCGTTTACACCGTTTGCCAACGGCGGGTTTTATTCCATGCCGAGCTGCATCATACGAATCGAAGACGGGAAAGGCAGGACGATATACGAGAGACCGTCCACTAAGGTGGCTGTGTTGTCAAAGGAAACAGCTTTCCTGATCACGTCCATGCTTGAAACCGCGGCAGAAAGCGGAACAGCGCGCCGGGTCAGACCCGACGGCGTGCCGGTTGCGGCCAAGACCGGAACGTCAGGCAGCACGGCAACAGAAGGCAATAAGGATGCGTGGACAGTCGCATACAATCCTGAATACACGATGTGCTGCTGGATGGGTTTTGACTCCGCCGATGAAGCCCATAGCCTGCCGCCAGATGTGACAGGCGGAACTTACCCTGCAGAGCTGATCAAAAAGATGTTCGCGTCTGTGTACGCCAATACCGAAGCCCCTCATTTCTCCCGGCCGGGCAGCATCGTGGAAGCGCGGATTGATATTAGAACACTCAAAAGCGGCGGTGAGCCCATGCTGGCCAGTGTGTTTACACCAGAAGAGGACACGACGCTGGAATACTTTGTGGAAGAGCAGGCGCCCACCGTTTACACAGATTACTGGGCTGTGCCCGAACCGCCTGACGATTTAAGCGTTGTGAATGGCAGCGGCGGGTATCCGCGTATTTCGTTTACGCCAAAACGTGGTTACATCATCTATCAATTGATGCGTACGGATCTGGATGACAAGAAGGCCGTATTGATTGATGAATTTGAGGGCAGCACCAACACTGTTGAAATCAATGATTATTCGGCACAATATGGCCATTGGTACGAGTATTATGTGGTGCCTGTGCACCCGGAGATCGAGATAAAAGGAGAGCGGCTCAGCGGGCCGCCCTCCTATAAAATTGATATTGAAGTGTTGGCCGAAGAGGCTTATATGCCTTAAGCCTCCGGCTCCGGCTCCGGCTGCGTTGCGGAATAAACCGCCACCAGCATATCAGTCAATTGCTTTAATTCGACGGTCTTTTGCTCTATGGCTGCGATCGTGGAACTGGATTTCGAAATCAGTGAGGCCAGATCATTGACCCTGTCGGTAAGCTGCTCTCTGTCGGCTAACGACATCGCGTAAGCAGGGTTGGCCAGCACAGCCTTGGACACATTGATCTGAGCGGAAGCGGTGTCGATGACTTGGTTGCGCTCAGTCTGCTCATTAAACCACGTTATCGTATGAATGCCGCAATAATACGAATGGTATGCTGGCATTGACGGATCAAGGTCGGCCACTGATATGCCGTTTAACACCTGCATTGCGCCGGGCAGATATTTGGCGCGCTGGGCGTTGGTCAGCTTCCAATAGATGGAATCCTCGGGCAAAAACAGCAGGCTCTTCATGACGAGATTTCCTTCAGAGTCCGGGCAGTAAGGCGAAGCAATCTTGCCGCTTTCCATACAGATCAGGTGCAGCTGATGCAGATCACAGTTTTCCGTCGGCACAGTATCTGCAAAATACCAGGCGTCGATAGGTTTATGGCCGCTCAAATCATCTTTGCAGGCTTGTGTGGCCAGCTTGCCTGAAACCGAGCATACGGAGACCTTGATCAGTCCTAACTCTTCGGGTGTTGCATCAATGATCGGCGCATCATCTCTTCCTTCCAGCAGCTGCGCCATAATATACTTCCAGAGGGGCGCTGCCGTGCCTGAAGCGTAAACACCGTCATCAAGCGGCTTATAGTTATCGTGACCAATCCAGAGAGTCATTGTGTAGTATGGTGTGATACCGGCAAAGAAAACGCCCTGTGAGTTTTGGTTGGTGCCTGTCTTGCCGCCGACGGTCATGCCGTCAATTCTCGCTTCCTTACCTGTGCCGCGCTGTACGGCTTCGATGAGCATATCGGTGATAAGCCAGGCTGTATGGGGTTTGAAAACCTGACGCTTTTCACGAATTTCGTTGGCGTCCAGTATTACATTGCCGTCTCTGTCTTGCACGGTGGTGAAAGACAATGGCTCTAAAAAGACCCCGCTGTTGGCAATGGTTGCATAAGCGCCGGCCATTTCAATGGGGGTGATGCCGGAGGAGCCAAGCGCCAGTCCGGCCCCCGTTTTGCTGATGTGGGTGGGGTTAATTCCCATTTGTATCAAGTCATTGTATGAGTCATCCAGCCCCACCATATCCAGCAAGGCGTAAGCGGTGGCGCTGTTGAGCGAGCTGACCAACCCGGTGCGCAATGAAACGGGACCATATTTGGAAGCGCCGCCCGCCGGATAACCGTTTTCAGAATCCCAACCGTCTATAGGGAGGGGAAGGTTGGGCACGATCGATCCGTCGGACGCGCCCATGTCGATGGCAGGCGCATAGACGGATATGGGTTTAATCGACGAACCGACCGGCATCGTCGTCTGATAAGTCCTGTTCAGTGTTTTTCTGGCTTTGGGCGTCGTCCGGCCGCCGACAACAGCCTTTAAATCTCCCGTCAAATGATCAACAACGACGGCGGCTGCCTGAGGCTGCAGAATCTCAGTCACTGTGCCGTCGTCATTTTCATAGCGAATCACAGAATTGCTTTCGTCCTTGAGCTTGGGATAATTATCCCACTCGGCCAGGCTCTGTTCCACCGTTTTTTGAATTTCCGGATCGACGGTTGTATAAATTCTGTAACCGTTGGTTCGCAGCTCGGTCTCAAGCTGAGCCCGGTTCTGATCCGTGTCCTGCATATGGCGCTGTTTTAACATATGCGTGATCACATCATAGACGGCATACTCCACAAAATATGGCATTTCGTACATTTCGGCGACTTTGGATGTTTTTAATACAAACACAGTGTCATTCAGGGCTGCCTGATAAGCGTTATGATTAATATATCCGGCTTTATACATCTGGAACAGCACGTTATCGGTTCTCTTGTTGACCAACTCCGGGGTATTCACATCATAGTAGCACCGTCTCGGGTTATAAAGATACGGATAGCGTGTGATGCCGGCAATCATCGCGCTTTCCCGCAGCGTCAGCTGATCCAGATTCTTGCCAAAATAGTCCATCGCTGCGGCCTTCACGCCGTAATTGGAAGCGCCCAGATGAATGGTATTCATGTATGCTTCCAATATATCTTCCTTTTCATACTCTTTTTCCAGCTGAAGGGCAAGGTATGCTTCCTGTATTTTGCGCTTGTACGTTCTTTCTGTGCTGAGGAGCCGGTTCTTGATAAGTTGCTGAGTGATTGTGCTGCCGCCCTGAACG
>CAZNVX010000264.1:0-4978 GCA_964576225.1 uncultured Christensenellaceae bacterium | reverse complement strand
CCGGCATGTCCGACGTGTTGGCGATCAGCACGGTGCGCTTCATCAGCGGCTCGCCGCTGCGCGGGTCGCGGAGCTCGGGGAATTCCATCAGCACGTCGGTCATCTCGTTGCCGCGCTCGCCGCAGCCCACGTACACGATGATGTCCGCTTCCGCCCACTTGGCCAGCTGGTGCTGCACCACCGTCTTGCCGCTGCCGAAAGGCCCCGGCACCGCGGCCACGCCGCCCCTCGCAATGGGGAACAGTGTGTCGATGTTGCGCTGGCCTGTGATCATCGGCTCAGACGGCGGCAGCTTTTCGGCGTACGGCCGCCCGCGGCGCACCGGCCAGCGCTGCAGCATGGCGACATCTGCCGTTTCGCCGGTATCTGTTTTCACTTTGGCGATGGTTTCGGTGATGCTGGCTTCGGCGTCGGCGACCCATTCGAGGGTGCCGGAAATACCGTGGGGCACCATGACATAGTGCTTGACCAGCGTGGTCTCCTGCACATAGCCCAAAATATCGCCCGTTTGCACGCTGCTGCCCACCTTGGCCGTGGCATGAAAACGCCATTTTTTATCCATATCGAGCGCGCTGACGGACACGCCGCGGCTGATACGGTCTCCCGCGATGTCGCGTATTTTATCGAGCGGGCGCTGAATGCCGTCGAATATCGATTCAATCAGACCGGGCGCTAAATCCACCGACAGCGGGCTGCCTGTGGAATAAACGGGCTCGCCGGGCCCGAGGCCGCTCGTCTCCTCATACACCTGGATTGAGGCCATGTCCCCGCGAAGCTCGATGATCTCGCCGATGAGCTGCTGGCTGCTGACACGAACCACGTCGTACATTTCGCACTGACCCATGCCGCTGGCCACGATGAGCGGGCCGGAAACCTTTACAATACTGCCTTGCATTTAAGTCGCTTCCCTCCTTGGTTGAAAGCCTTCGTCTTTCAACCAGTTTATTACCGGCTTTGCGGCGTTCCTCGCGCCAGAGCGCTTGAAACTTGCAAATCCGCAAGGTGTGGCCGGCGCAGGCAAAGCCCCCGCAGCCCACTTATTTTCATTTTTCCTTGGAGGCGCTGCCTCCAGATCGCTTAATGGATGAATCCCTTTGGAATCCCTTTGGGAAAATGCCATATGGCATTTTCCATATCTTTTGCTGCTCTTTTTAAGAAAAGCAGCGGGAGTATGAGGGCAGAGCCCTCGCAAAGCTTCATCAATCGTTAAACAGAATGTCAGCACCAATCGCTTTTTCCACATTGGCACGGATACCCTTTATGCCAAAGCCCGTCGTCCCGCGGTTGCCGGGGATCGGGATGATGGCGGGAAAAGGCGACGTTTTATACCGGTCGATCATCTCGGCGGCGGCCTCGGCGGCCTGCTCGGTGACAAAAATAATCGCGTAGCCGCCTGTGGCCAGCCGGTTGATCGTTTTGGATACGTCCTCGCCTGCGGCGGGATAGACGTCGATACCCAGGGCTTTGAAGCCAAGGATGCTGTCCGAATCTCCCACAACGCCAATCTTGTTCATCTAAATAACCTCTTTATCAATACAGCTCTTTGAGCCTTCGGCCGGCCAATTCCATGTCGATACCGCCCTGCTTGGCCGTCATCACCAGGCGCACCGCTGCCGCTTCGCGCTGTTTGGCAATATAATACCCCATCAGCGGGCCAATGCCGAACATGTCGTACCGCCGCGCCTTGAGCAGCGAGAGCAGATAGTCGTCCCGCGCTTTTTCCATCATATAAAGGCTGCCGGTTTTGGCGTAGTCGTCGAATGCGGCGCCAAGCACAGCCGTGTAAGCGCCTTTTAAGACGGCGCCCGGCAGGTTTTCGTCCGAAAGATCGAAGGCGTCGGACAAAGTCCGCTTGTCGATGCGCCCGCCGTGCACAAAGGCACGCTCAAAGCTTTCTTTGGAAAGGCCCGCGGCGCGCACGCGCATCAGCGCGATGATGTTGCTGATGTCAAAAAACGCCTCAAAATAGGCGCTGACCAGCGGGTCGGCAAGCTCGGTGACCAGCGCGCGGACTTCTTTGGCATACGCGCGGTCGAGCGCGACGCCGATGATGGACGCGTCGGTGACGGCGGCAAACTGCCGGTCGATGTAGAGCAGCGCCTCCTTGACCGTATCCGGCAGGTCGTAGTAATTGTTTTCGGAAATGGCGCGCCGCAGCGTTTCCACGGTGATATTGCCCGGGCTGAGCGCGACGCTGCCAAGATCCTTATCCTGCATGAAAAGCTTGATGAGCACCTTTAAGTTGTAACAGTCCCGCTCGGCGCGCATGATGCGCGTGAACACGCCGCTGGGCGAGAGAGCCTCAAGCAGCGCATCCGCTTCATGCAGCTCCTTTTCGATCAGCGTTTCGAAGGATGGCCCCGCCGTCTGGCTGCCCGAAGCCTGGCCGTAGCCCAGCTCCGCGAGCTGGCGCATGGCGGCGTCATAATCCTTCGCCTCGATCAGCCGGGCCAGTTTTTCTTTTGTGATCAGCTTTGACTCCATTGCCTTGATGCGCGCCGAGGCGAACGGATAGCTGCTGTTTGTCTCTGACATGTTTTATCCTATCAATCTGATTCGAACAGCACGGCGGCAACGTCCGTTTCGGCCTGCTGCCAGGCTTCGCCCAGCAGCGCCTCTAAGGAGACGTCGATCTCCATGCCGCCGCTGACGTACACAAAGCCGCCCGTGATATCCCGCCGCTCCGGCAGCAATGTCACATCGCCCCGCCCTGTGTTCTTGTTGAGCGTGGCGTTCACATCCGCCAAAAAGGCCGCGTCAAGACGCGCCTCCTCCGGCGACACCGCGATGGCGCCCGTGCCGTCGGCGGCGCAGGCCAGCAGACGCTGCTTCATCAGCGCAAGGTAACGGGCATCGTCCAGCCCGCGCAGCTTCTCAAGCGACAGCGCGCGCGCTTTTTGCATCATCTGCTGCTTAGCGGCGAGCATCTGCTTGCGGTACTCGAGGTCGTATACGGCGGCCATGCGTTTTTTGTTTTCAACCACGGCCTGATCCGCCATGCGCTCAATTTCCGCTTTGCGGCGTTCGATCTCGCGCAGCGTTTTCTCGCGCATAGCGTTCTTTTTTTCTTCAGCGTCGCGCCAGCTTAATTCCGCGTCCTGCTGGGCATCGCCAAGTATTTTCTCGATCAGCTTTTCAGCACCGGCCAATTACATCACGCCCTTTTCGGTTATTATACAGAGCCCAGAAGGATGGTCAGCATGGAAATCAGCAGCGCGAAAACCGCGTATGTTTCCACCATGATGGCCATCGTGATCGCTTTGCCCGATTCTTCGGGGCGTTTGCCAAGAAGAGCGATGCCCGACACGGCTGTTTTGCCCTGGGAAATCGCTGACGAATAACCGACCAGCGCGATGGGCAGAGAGCCGAAGAAGTACACCCAGCCCTGCGCGGCGGAAATACCGATATCGCCGCCCACAACGCCGTTGTTGATCAGCACCAGAAACGCGATCAGCAGGCCGTAAATGCCCTGTGTGCCCGGAAGCAGCTGAAGCACGAGCGCCTGGCCGAATTTGTCCGGATCCTCGGACACGAGACCGGCCGCGGCCTGACCCGCCAGGCTCATGCCTTTTGCGGACCCCATGCCCGCGAGCCCCACTGCCAGCGCTGCGCCCAGCGTCGATATGATTGCGCCAAAGTATTGTCCAAAAAAGTCCGCCATGAGTATGCCTCCTGTTATATCTAACGGTTTATTTTTTATTTATCCGCGAAGCGCGCGGGTTTTAAAACGGTCAGTCTTCCAGCCTGTAATTCCTGGTTTGTATGCCCAGCGGCGAAAACGCGTGCCCGCCGCCTTCGTAGAACTTGGAGAAAAATTCGATATACTGCAGCCTGGCCGTGTGCACGAAAGCGCCCAGCGTGTTGATGGCGATGTTAAACACGTGGCCGACGGTCATCACGATGATGCCGATGATGTAGCCATACCATGCGCCCAGGAACAGCCCCGCGATGGTGTTGAACACCATTGCGATCACGGTGGTGGCCAGCCCCATGCCGAATATGCGGCAGTATGAGAGTATATCGCTGATGTAGCCGGTGGCGCCGTAAAGGCTGGAAAGCCCGCCGAGCAGCTTGCGGAAAACGCCTTTTTTATGCCGCCCCTGCGTGAACAGCAGCACCGCCACGCCCGCAAGCGCCATGTAGACGCCGATCTGCCCTGCGATGCCCGCCGAAAGCGCGCTGCCTGCCGCGAACATGACGCCGCCCGCAAGCAGCATGATCCATGAGACCTTATCGAACAGCGCGTCGAGCACTTTGCCCTGCCGGATCAGCGTATACGCGCCGATGGCAAGGCCGACGAGTATGTGCAGGATGCCAATGCCAAGGCACAGTATCAGCAGCGTCATGGCGTCGTCGATGGGGTTGATCACCGAGGGGACGCCCTCAATACTGAATATGGTGCCAAAGAAAAGACCCCACAGCGCGGTGGATATGCCGCAGATCATGATCACGGTGGTGATCTTGCGGAACATGCCGGTGGGTTTTTTGAGTCTGAGCACCAGCAGCGCCCCGAGGGTCAGTATGATGCCGTAGGCAAAGTCGCCGATCATCATGCCGAATATCAAAAAGTAAAACACTGACATCAGCAGGTTGGGGTCGAAGCTTTTGGCATGGGGCACCGAGTACATGTTGGTGACGGCCTCAAACGGCGCGACGACGCGCGGGTTGTGCAGCGCCGTGGGCGGCATCTCGCCTTCGGCCGGAGGCCGGAATGCGACGTACGCTTCGGGGGCCGATTCGAGAACGGCCTGCTCCACGGATTTCTCATGACCTGCAATGACCCAGCCTTCGAGCACAAAAGCGGAGCCCGTTTCCCCGAGCCGTTCGATGCATTTCTCGCGCATGATCTCGCTGGCAAGGTAATCTTCCATCGCTTTGAGTAGCCCTTTTTGCGCGGCAAGGTCTTTACCGATCGCGTCATATTCCCCGGCTTCCCGCTCAAGCGAATCGTATTCGCTTTCGGAGTCGGAAATAATGT
>CAZNVX010000263.1:0-4995 GCA_964576225.1 uncultured Christensenellaceae bacterium | reverse complement strand
GAAGCCTCTTTGTGTCACGATCATATCTGCGAATTCGTTCGTCAGATCCACATTGGACATCTCAAGCGTGCCCGGGTTCAGCTCACCCGCACCGCCGGTACCCGGCGTGCTGTATAGCGGATTGCCTGAGTTAACCGTGCTCCGGTACGAATTCGCGCCCACCTTCTCAAGGCCGTTCGGGTTGGTGAACGTCGCCAGCACGATCTGTCCGATGATCACGGTCTCGTTGTCCTCGTTAAGCCCCACCACCTGGCCGTTGCTGCTGATGGACACATCATAATACTCCGGATCAATATAAATGGCCTGCATGGTCAATTGCGCGCCGGGGGCAGTCGAGGCCACAATGGCATTGGTCGCATCCCTGTAAACCAGTTCGCCATCCGTATCCACTTCATAGCCCTGAACAAAAGCGCCGCTCGAATCAACCAGGAAACTGTTGACATCGGTGTACATATTGCCCGCTCTTGTATAGGTAATCCGTCCGCCAGTCGATATCACGAAAAAACCATCTCCTTCAATAGACAAGTCCAGCTGCGCGCCCGTGTACTGAGCAGCCGACTTGGTGAACAGCACGTCAATGGTGGACGTCTGCACGCCAAGGCCGATCTGCTGCGGGTTGGTGCCGCCGGTGGCCGCGTTGCCGCCCGAGGCCGGCTTCACGGTCTGGCTGTATATGTCCTGGAATATCACCCGGCTCGACTTGAAGCCGACCGTGTTGACATTTGAGATATTGTTGCCGATCACATCCATCCTGGTCTGGTGATTCTTCAGTCCGGTCACACCGGAATATAATGAACGCATCATAGTTTTGTTCCTCCTGTTTTTTGTTAAGCTATTTCCGTTATGCTGGAGACGGGAATGTTTTGCCCGTCCACCACCGCGTAGATGGCGCCGTCTTGTATCATGATACGGCTGACCTCGCCTGTGATCGTGCTTTCCGTGCCGTCCTCGGCCTTAACCGTCGCCGTCACCGTACACCCGATCAGGTTGGCGCTCTGCAGTATCTCCTTATCAAGACCGCTCTCGTAAACCGAGCTGTCCATCACGCCCGCCACCTTCGACGCATCAAAGGCTTCTCCGCCGATCATCAGATAATTCTTTCCTTTTTCACTGACCACGCCGTCCACCTTGCCAAGAATCAGGCCTTTGTCGGTCTCCACGAAGACATATTTGCCGATCATGCTGTAGGCTTGGCTGGTTGAGAAGCTTTCGCTCATTCCCTTGATCTGCTCCAGCATTGTAAACTGCGCCATCTGAGCCAGAAAATCGCCGTTGCTGGTGGGCTCAAGCGGGTCCTGATGGGCCATCTGAGCCACAAGGATCTTTAAAAAGTCCTCCTGTCCCAGGCTTTTACCACCGGTTCGGTTTTGTTTTTGAAAATCCTCCAGCGTCCGAATTGAGGACGCCGCGGAGGCTGCATTTGTTGTTGACATATTAACACTCCTTTTGCATCACGCCAGATACTCCACCAGGCTGCCGCCAAGCAGCTCCGATGTCTGCGTGATCGCATCGTAAAGATCGCCCCCGGGATGACGCTCACCGCTCCATCCGTCCTGCCGGTCCTTCCTTTGTCCAAAACCGGCCGACTGGCCAGACGCATCCCGTCCGGGCAGCATCGATTCCTGATAACTGACATCGACATTGGACAGGACGATGCCCTTTTCTTTGAGCGCGCTTTGCAGCGATCCGGCCTGCTCCGAAAACAACCCCTTCACCGACGCATCGTCCGTCTTCACCTGCATGCGGATACCGCCGTTTTCCAGTGTGAGCCGAATGCTGACCTTGCCCAGAAAATCGGGCTTTAGCTCCACATCAAACTCATGCCGGCCCTCTCTGACATTGGCGCTGACCTTATCCACGATGCGGATCACATTGTCCCTGACAAAGTCCGTGTCCGCTTCTTTGGTTTCGGGTACAGCCTGCGCCGTATCTGTCTGCAAGGCCTTCACGGGCGCTGTCTCTGCCGGTGTGGCAGTCGCCGTCGGCGTTGCCGTCGCATCCAGGTTTTTAACCTGCGCCGGTTCGGCCTTCTCTGCCGGTTTGGCCGCCGTCTGTGCGGGCACTGCGGCTGTTTTGGCCGCCGCCTGCTCGGGCGCAGCGGCTGTTTCGGCTCCCGCCTGCTCGGGCGCAGCGGCATCGGCTTTCGCTTCCGCTGCCTGCATGGTGCCGGGGTCAGGCTTCACCGTTTTTTCCGGCGCCATCTTTGTGTTGAGCAGCAGCGCTGCCGCGTCCTGAGCCGCGTCGTGAGGCTTATGGTCCAGCGGCTGATTATTGGTACTCTCGAGGGAGCCCGAATACTTGCCAGCATCAGCGATTATTTGCTGCTGCACATCCTGCGGCAGCTCACCGGGCTGGTCTTTCATAAGCATCCTTGCAAATTGATCGGACATCATCTGTTGGGCGGGGGCTTGAGCCGCCGCGTCTGTGCTTTGAGCGCTGTCTGCCGTTTCCGCCAAGTCCGTCAAAGCATGATTGTCCGTCTGATAATCCAGCAATTCGAATCCTTCGAGAATGCCAACAATTTCTGACGGCGTCTGTGCCGTCGCGTTTGCGGCCATGCTGTGATCCTGTGTCGGCAGATTGCCAATGCTGGGCGCTCTCATCACCGGCATTCCCGCCATTGCGCAGCTCTCCAGCTTCTTCTTAAATTCATCGGAGATCATCTGCACCGGGGTTTTCTTTCCGGTCTTTAGCACGCCGGCCATTTGTACGGCTTTGGCATCTGCCGTTCCGTATCCGGGCATCTCTCCGCCCGGAAGGGCATTAAAGCTATCCACTCATCCATCCCTCCTTGTCTCTCAATCGCATCCGCCTCCTTTCATGGGTTTGTATTTATTTCATCATTTCTGATAAAACACGGGTTGCCAGCTTGGCCTCCATGTGTCCAAGTATCGCAGCCGCCTTGTCGCTGGGCATCACGCGCAGCAGCGCCACCATGTCCTCAACAGCGGAAAGACCCGATATGGCCGTGGCCGCCACTGCGGCTTCCATCTGCTCAAATATTTTGGCCGTCGCCAACAGGTCTTCCTGCGCCTGCTGATCCCGGGTGATGCTGTCCTCCACACCGGCCACCGCTTCCTCGCGCGCCTTGAGCGCCGTCTCCCGCTCATTGAGCAGCTGTTCTTTATCCTTAAGCTCTTTGGTCTTTTCCTTAAGTTTTGCCGACTGGTCATTCAGATCTGCCGACAACACCTCCAGTTCAGACTGCATTTTTTCAAGCTCCGCCGCATCCACAGCCGCTGTTTCGCCCTCGGCTGTCACCGGCTCGGTTTGCAGCGCATCCGCCAGCTTTTGCCGCAAGCCGCCCACATTCAGATACACCAGCGCCACCGCGCCAATGATCAGCACCACGAGCAAAATCGCCAGCATTGCGCCGGCGGACACCTTCTTTTTTGGCTTCCCCGCACCGGGTGCCGGCTTGACGCCTTTGGCCGGCTTGGGTTCAGTCACCGCCGAATTTTTCTTGGCTTCCTGCTTTTCTTGCTGCATGGCGCTCCTTTATAGCACGGTCGCGTTGAACGAGACCAAATCGTCCACAAATTTATCGTGTTGTTTTTTTGTATCCATCAGATACTCTTTGTACTGTTTCTCACGCAGCTTGTCCAGCAGCTTGAGCTCTCTGCGCGTATGAATCAGTTTCTGCATGCACTGCTCTTTTTCCCGCTCCAGCCGCGCTATGTCCGACTGCACCACGGCCATAGCCAGCTTGTTGCTGTCGAAGAAATGGCCATAATCCTTGATCCTTGTGGCCAAAACGCCCCGGGTCACAACGCTGCAATAATCATGCTTCGCCCTGTCAAACGCCTTGTTGAGCGTCTCCAGGTCATGCCGGCGCTTAATCAGCTCAGCTTCGCACTTCTTAAGCTCAAGCTTATGCTGCTTTTCCAGACCCAGCTGCATGTCATACCACGACTGTAATGTAAAGCTAAACTTTTTCATACCGCACTTCGCCTGTCATAGATTTGAGATACCAGCTCCAGCGTCTCATCAAACGAGAAACGTTCGCTCACCTGCTGCCGAAGCAGCGCATTGATGGAATCGATCTGCTCAATCGCCTCATCGATTTTGTTGTTGGTGCCTGTTTTGTAGGCGCCGATCGTTATCAGATCCTGCGCATCCCGATAGGTTGACATCACATTTCGGATATACGCCGTTTTCTCAAGGCTCTGCGCATCCAGCACGTCCGGCATCAGGCGGCTCACACTCTGCAGCACATCGATGGCCGGATAATGGTTGCTGTTTGCCATCTTACGCGAGAGGACGATATGCCCGTCCAATATGCCCCGAACGGTGTCGGCGATGGGCTCGTCCATATCGTCGCCCTCCACCAGCACCGTGTAAAGCCCTGTGATGGAGCCTTTGCTGCACATGCCGGCCCGTTCCAAAAGCTTGGGCATGATGGCATACACTGAAGGCGTAAAGCCACGTGACACCGGCGGCTCCCCGATGGCCATGCCGATCTCTCTTTGCGCCATTGCAAAGCGTGTCAGCGAGTCCATCATCAGCATCACGTTAAGCCCCTGGTCGCGGAAGTACTCAGCGATTGCCGTTCCCACCATGGCCGACTTCAAGCGCACAAGCGCCGGCTGGTCAGACGTGGCCACAATCAGTATCGACCGCTTAAGGCCCTCCTCCTGAAGATCCTTCTCAAGAAAGTCCTTCACCTCGCGGCCCCGCTCACCGATCAGCACGATCACATTGATGTCTGCCGATGTGTTGCGGGCAATCATGCCAAGCAGCGTGCTCTTGCCCACGCCGCTCCCCGCAAAGATACCGATCCTCTGTCCCTTGCCCAGCGTCAGCATCGAGTCGATGGCCTTAACGCCCAGCGACAACTGCTCGGTGATGCGTCGGCGTTCCATCGGGTTCGGCGGGTTGTTCATGATCGGATAATAGCTTTCCGCCCGAACCGGACCCAGGCCGTCCATCGGATTTGCCAGCCCATCCAGCACGCGTCCGCAGAACTCGCGCCCCACCGGCACGCTCAGAGACCGG
>CAZNVX010000262.1:0-5005 GCA_964576225.1 uncultured Christensenellaceae bacterium | reverse complement strand
TATGTGTCGTTGCTGACGTTAAGGGCGGATTTCATGGCTGCCAGGTTTGGCGTTCCCCCGGTGTAAAGCGCCACCGACATGCCGCCAAACTTCCAGCCGTCCTGCATTTTTGGCGCCATCGTCAGCTGAAGCACGAACGTCGTAACGGCAATCGCAATCACAGCCAGCAGCATGCATACAAGGCCGGATCGGGATACTTTCAGCCATCTCTTAACGTCCAGAGAGAATAGAAGCAGCGGTAAGGCCAGAGCAACGCTGACTTCAATGATCATTGTCTGAGCGCCGGTCAGGCTTTCGGGCAGAATGCCGACATTTCCGACAACCATCCCCGTCAGATAGCATATCAGAACCAGCCCGATCTTCTGCAAAATCTTCACTTTTGAGGACAACCAGATAACCAGTGCCGGGAAAAGGATAAATGCGACAACAGCAAGTATGTTGAGTATCATAAGAATTCCCGCTTTCCTGTCTGTTTTCACGAATAGATTGATTTTAATGAGGATATTATCATAAATAGATTAGCATATCAAACGATCCCGCGTCTACAAAAGAATGCATCATTCGCTAATATTTTATTAATTGCCGTAAACAAATCAAGCCTCTTTGTCAGACCTAAAAAGAAGGCTTGCATGTGCTTTGCTGTGCCAAGTTAAAGCTATGGAGACAATTATGGTTCTGAGACAGGCTCGCTGATTATAATCCAGCTGTTATCATCGAGAACGTTATTCTCCACAGTGACATTTGAAGAGGCGGGCATCACCTCAATAAAGCTGTGTTGAATCTTGTTGTCATGTATTCTTACATGTGAAGCGCTAACCACCAATATGTTGCCGCTGCAAGTGTTTGAGTATATATCGCAGTTGGTCCCTGTATTGCATGCGATGGCGCCGCCCGCGCAGTTGTATATGGTATTCTCGTATATTGACAATTTGTCAATTACATAATCCAGCTGCGCCATCACAAGGATTCCGTATTCAGGCGCCGTGCCTGCGATATCGTATATTCTGTTGCGCGCTATTTCACAGTTTTGCACACCCACCACGCTGATGCCCTGTCTTCTGCAGCCTGATATATCGCAATCCAGTATATGAATACCTGATGATACGCTGCCGCCGTCCGCTAAGTCTGTATACGATCCCTCGATGATGATGCCGTCGCCGGTCATATTCTTTATGGTGACGCTCTCTATTCTCACATTGCTGCTGGCGGAAATACAGATACCAAAGCCATATTCATGCGTTGGCGAGCTTGGACTTGGCGCGTATTCATGCTCATCCCGATCACCGATAAGCGTGCCGTTTTTAATCGTGACATTGCTTTGATTCACTATGCCGAATATCGCATACTCGGGATAACTGTTGGTCTCTATGATAAATGTTGAATTGCCCAGATCCAACGTGAGGTCGGAGGGGACAAGTATGCCATCGGTGGGGGGGATGAACCTGTCTTGCCAGTTGCACTGGATCAAATAAGCCCCTTCGGTAAATTTAACGGTCTTATAGCCCTCGCTTTTGGCCCATTTAAGCGCGGTATTGATACCGTCTGTTGTGGTTCGGGCATCTTTTCCGGTACCGTCAATACCGAAACGCGCATTTTCAATGGTGTATGTGTCACTTGGATCTTCATCGGGCAAAGCGTCCTGGCTGGCTGGCGTGACGGTGGGAATGCCGCCCGTAGTGTCGGCCTCCGGCTCTTCAGTGGGGGTTGGGATTTCGGGTTGGATTGTATGCTGGGCTGCGGTATCGGCAAAAATAGCGTCAGGAAAAAACAGAATCATACAAATAATGGCTGCCCCAAGTATCAGCGCAGAGGCTAATATGATATAGGTTGATTTTGGTGTCTTCTTTTCCATGCTGGTTTCTCCCGATGAGGACGCACAACGTGTCCCATTCTGCCGCGTCGTTTATTTGTTTTGACAAATTCGCTAGCATTGCATTTCAGCCAGCGCTATTATATCAAAACTGTGTTGTTATTGGTATTGTTTTGTAAATCAAACCGCACCACATTATATATCGATATATGCCTGCCAAACATTAGCGGGAATCGAAATAATAAAGCAAACTTGACCTTGCGCAGTACGCTAAGCTGTCTTCTTGGGGAGAAGGATGGTGAATGCTGTACCTTTGCCGGGGGTACTTTCTGCAGATATTTGCCCGCCGTGCATGTGGATGATGGCGTGCACGATGGCAAGACCGATGCCCGCGCCTCCCGAATGCTTGCTGCGTGAGGTGTCTGCCCGATAAAACCGCTCGAATATGTATGGCAGATGTTCTTGAGGGATGCCCGCACCGTCGTCCTCAAACAACACACGCGCGGCGGTTCTCTCATCTATAATCGTGATATTGATATGACCGCCGTTTGTGGTATAACGCAGGCTGTTGGTGATCAGATTTACAAAAACCTGTCCGAGCTTATCCCGATCCGCGTTTATATTGATGTCATCTCCATGTATGCCGAGCGTGACACCCTTTTTCAGGCTCACCGCTTTAAACCCCAACACCACGCTTTGTATCAGCGCTTTGAGGCCAAAGGCCGTAATGTCAAGACGGGCGCTGCCGTCCTCAAGGTTTGCGAGACGCTCTAAGTCTCCCACCAAACGATTGAGCCGTAATATCTCATCCTGGCAGCTGCCCAAATGTATCTCGTCGGGCGGCAGAACGCCGTCAAGAAAAGCCTCGATGTGCCCTCGAAGCGATGTGAGCGGCGTGCGCAGCTCGTGTGCGACATCAGCTGTGAGCCGTCTGCGCAGCTGATCCTGCTCACTGAGCCGAAAGGCAAGGCTATTGACCGCGTCTGTGAGATCCATCAGCTCGCGCGTGCCTGAGCTGTCACTGGTTCTGACATCGTAGTTCCCCTCTGCAATGCTCTTCGTAGCCTGCACCGTGCGGGTGATGGGCATGCTGATCCGCCGCGCCATATACAGCCCGACGGCCAGCGCCAAGGCCAGCGCAGAAATGCCGATAATGATCAATGCATTGTTGAGCGTCCTAAAAAACTGCGCGTCATTCTCGCTGAAATAAAACGGGCCATAGAACCCCACCGCGACGGTGCCTGCCGGTATACCTGTCCCCGAGAACAGCGGATAAACTGATTCCTCATAAGCGCCATCAAAGTGACGATAGCGGCTCTGCATGGCCTGTGCCATGCTTTGCAGCATTTGCACGCAAAAACCGTGATTATGCGTCATGGCATCCCATACCACTTTCCCTGTCGTGTCCGAAACCCTGAGGATCAGGCCTTCCTCCAGCGCTCTCATACCGGCAGCGTCCAGCGCATCAAGGTCAAATCCAGTCTTCTCGTCATACAGCGCACTGATGCGTGCCACGGCTTCTTCGTTCTTCTCGTTTTGCTGCCGGATGATATAGGCTTTAAACTGTTTTTGAAACAGGATATTGGAAAAAAGACTGACCGAACCCACGAGCAGCAGCGCGACCAGCACAAATGAGAGGGAAAGCTTGAGTTTTAGCGACGGTTTTTTCATACTATTCACCATCAAACGCGTATCCGACACCATGCACCGTTTTGATGTATTTGTGCTGGGTGGATTCAATCTTCTGCCGGATGTTCTTAATGTGGGTATCAATGACACGGTCAAATCCATCGTAATCATTGCCAAGAGCCAGGGTGATAAGCTCCTCGCGCGAGAAGACCTTGGTGGGATGCCTTGCCAGAGCGGACAGTATTGCAAACTCCTTGGGCGTCAACGGCACACGTTCGCCTTTTTTCCGCACCTCGTGACGCTTGGCATCGATCACCAAATCACCGTTGTGAAAACACAGTGAAGGCGTCAGAAGTGCCGCTTCGGGCGATGTGCGCCGCATGACGGCATCTATGCGTGCCATCAGCTCGCGCGGGCTGAATGGCTTGCGTACGTAATCGTCCGCGCCAAGACCCAGCCCTTCAAGGGCGTCTTCCTCAGCGACTTTGGCGGTGAGCATGATGATGGGCACGCTTGATTTTTTGCGAAGCGTCAAGCACACCTGCTCACCGGATATACCGGGGAGCATCAGGTCGAGTATCACGAGTGCCGGATCGTGGCGGTCAAACAATTCAAGCGCTTCGGCGCCGTCGTACGCGCACACCGCCACAAATCCGGCTTTCTCAAGATACGAGCTTATGATTTTCGTGATGGAAGCTTCGTCGTCCACGACGAGCACCGTTTTGCTTTTCGCCATCTAAAATCCTTCTATGTCTCCTGCTAAGGCTACAATTCGTAGGGCTTCAAAAGAAGCTGCATATCATCCATCTCGGCAAACATCCAGCCTTCAACGGCGCCCACGTCAACGCCAGCCTCGGCCAGCAGGGCGGCGTTGAAAATGAATACGATATCTTTGTCGTTGGTGCGGTGATCCTTAGCAAATTCAAATTTGCCCGCTGACAGAGAGATCACATAATGGTCAAGCTCGGCGTGGTAAGAAAGCGCATGTCGGTCTGCGTCCACGGCAGCGAACAGTGCGTCTGCCACTGTGGCCGCTTTGCCTGATTTGCTTTTGAAATCCGTGATCATATACAAGCTTTCTTCATCAGCGCTTAAGCCATTGCCAAGCTTTGAGACGTCAAGCCCTGCCGCCGTGAACGGCTCAAGCGGTGTGCTGACAACGATATCGCGGGCATCGGCCGAGAAATCGGCGCTGATGTGAAGAATAGTCTGCCCGTCCGCGGAAACAGTAAAGCCGTTTTCGTTTTGTCCGGTCACAGCCGGGTAGTCTTTTACGATATCCTCAAAAGAACGGCGGCTGTATTTAAGCACAACATCGGTATCCGCACAGGCGGCCAGCAATAATATGGCCAAAGCCAGAAAAATGACTGCAGATCTCTTCATTTGTTGTTCCTCCTTGACTCTTTGATTTTGAACCTCTTGAGCCGCAGCGCGTTCGCCACCACTGAGACCGAGCTTAAGGCCATGGCTGCGCCCGCAAAAATGGGGCTTAACAGCGGGCCGCCGAATATGTAGAACACGCCCGCGGCAAACGGTATGCCCGCAGTGTTGTAGATAAAAGCCCAG
>CAZNVX010000261.1:0-5019 GCA_964576225.1 uncultured Christensenellaceae bacterium | reverse complement strand
GGTATCGGCAAGGTGGACGGGCAGGTCAAGCTGCTGCTCGACTGCGATAAGCTGTTTACAGACGATGAAGCGGAGGCCATCGGCTCATCTGGAGCCAAGGCATAACCCAGTAAAGATGAACAACAGACCATGCGGCCATAGCTAAGGCGGACATGGGCAGGACACAACAAACGAAGGGCTCAATGATGAGCCAAAATCAGAAAGGAAGAGGGAAATAGTATGAAGTGGTTCAGGAACATGAAAATTGCATCCAAGCTGATATGGGCATTTCTGGTGATAGCTGTTATCGCCGGCGGAGTCGGTATTTTCGGCATAGTATCGCTGACGGATGTGGAGACAAGCAACAAAGCTCTATTTGAAAATTGTGGGAATTCTCAGGGGTATCTTGGCTACGTGTTCGGGCATTTTCAATTGCAGCGCGCATATTTAAGGGATGTCAACATTGACAAAGACGTGGAAATGGCCAAGAAGACACAGGAATCAGTGGCGGCGTCCGATGCGATACTGATGGAGAATCTGCATCTGTTTAAAGTAACCTGCCAGCAGGAAGACGAAAAAGCCATGTATGCCGATTTGGAGCAAAAAATTCAGGCATTCCGCGATGTGCGTGATAAGATCGTCACCGCTGCCGTTGAAGGGAATTTTGAGGACGCGTATTACTGGCTGAAGGCCGACAGCTCTGCTGTCATCGTCGGTGATGCCACAAAGGCTGTTAACAATGCAGTCGATTCAAATGTGGAATTAGCCAATAAATTGTTGGATGAGCAGAGCGCGACCGTGAGCTCGACCATACTGTTTATGATCATACTGGTGGTTGCCGCTGTGGCATTGGCGATGGCGCTGGGCATCATCATTTCCCGCGCGATCAGCAAGCCGGTTCGGCACATCTCCGATGTGGCCAGTCAGCTGGCTGTCGGCGATACGAACATACAAAAGACCGACTATGAAGCCAAAGACGAGATCGGTCAGCTTTATACCGCATTTCGCGCCATGCTGGCCGCCATACAGGCTCTGGTAGCCGACGCGAACATGCTGGCTTCGTCAGCGGTGGAGGGCAAGCTTTCCGCCCGCGCCGATGCGGACAGGCATCAGGGGGATTACAGGAAGATCGTGGAAGGTGTCAACCATACGCTGGATGCGGTTATCAAGCCCGTCCAGGAAGCGTCCGGCGTGCTGGAGGAGATGGCCAAGGGCAACCTCGACGTGAACGTAACGGGAGAGTATTTGGGCGACCACGCCATTATCAAGAATGCGCTCAACGATACCATCAACACCATTAAGGGGTATATCGATGAGATATCCGGTGTGTTGGGCGAGATGTCAAAGGGGAACCTGGATGTCGGCATCACATCGGATTACCGCGGAGATTTCATAGCGCTCAAGGAATCAATCAACGGCATCGTTGCATCCCTGAACGGTGTACTCTCAGAAATCGGAACCGCCGCAGACCAGGTGGCGTCGGGCACAAAGCAGGTCTCGGATGGAAGCCAGGAGATTTCACAGGGAGCGACAGAGCAGAGCAGCTCAATCGAAGAACTGACGGCGTCTGTGTCAGAAATTGCGGAACAAACGCGCCAGAATGCAATGAGCGCCAACAAGGCCAATGAGCTGACAACGGCGGCCATGGATGAGGCCTCCCGCGGAAGCGATCAGATGATGGCCATGCAGCAGGCCATGACGGAGATTAACGAGGCGTCGGAGAATATATCAAAGATCATCAAGGTGATCGACGATATCGCCTTCCAGACCAACATTCTGGCTTTGAACGCGGCAGTTGAGGCGGCACGCGCCGGTGTGCACGGCAAAGGCTTCGCGGTGGTGGCGGAAGAGGTTCGCAATCTGGCGGCCAGAAGCGCAGGCGCGGCAAAAGAAACCACAGAGATGATCGAAGGCTCCATCCGCAAGGCTGAGGCCGGAACAAAGATTGCAAATGAGACGGCGGCGGCGTTGTCGAGTATCGTATCCGGCGTGGAAAGCGCGGCTCAATTGGTGGGCGAAATTGCAAATGCATCCAACGATCAGGCAAGCGCCATCACACAGGTGAACCACGGCATTGAGCAAATGAGCCAGGTGGTGCAGACCAACTCGGCGACGTCTGAGGAGGCGGCTGCGGCGGCGGAAGAGCTGTCGAGCCAGGCAGAGCTGCTCAAAAATATGGTGGGGCAGTTCAACTTGAAGAACAGCGGCATGTTAAGCTCGGCCAAAATGCCTGAGAAAGCGAAAGCTGAAAAGGAAAAGCTGCAGCCGCCTGCGCCGCCCCGGATCGAACTCTCGGACGGCGATTTCGGCAAATACTAAACGAATGTAAGCACGACATCCAATTCATGCTCCTCCTTGCGGGGGAGCTTTTTTTCTGAAAGTTGGGACAGAATGTTGTAAAGTGAAAGGAAATGTGATAAAAAGATATATGATGATAACTTGGGCCGGGAGGCTTGCATGCAGGCGTTAAGAAGAGATAAGATCAAAAGCATATTGTCAAAGCAGGCAAGTGTGCAAATATCGGAGCTGGTGTCTATGCTCGGCGTTTCAGAGATGACGGTTCACCGGGATCTGGATGTGCTGCAGCGGGAGGGCTATTTAACGAAGCTGAGGGGCGGCGCTGTTCTCAATGAATCAACAACCCGCCAAAACAGTGCTGACTATCATTACAGCCGTGTTCAGAACCTCTATATTGATGAGAAAAGAGCCATCGCCCGCGAAGCGCTTGGTTTGATATCCGACCGTGAGACGATTATTCTGGACAACAGCACCACCGCATATCAGCTGGCCAGGCTGCTAAAGGACAGAAATCAACTGACGGTGATCGCTACCAACCCCGGGGTGTTCAATGAGTTGATGCAGGAGAGCAATATTTCGCTGTACAGCACGGGCGGCTTGTATTCCTCGCAGACAAACAGCTTTGTGGGATCCGCAGCTGAAGATTTTGTTTCCAGGCTTGACATCACCACCTGTGTGATAGGCGCGAACTCGGTATCGCTGGAAAACGGCGTCACAGACCCGTACCCGGCGGAGGCTTCGCTCAAGAGAAAGATGATCGCCGCGTCGCGCCGGACATTACTGCTGGCGGATCACAACAAGTTTAACCGGGCGGCCACTGAAAACGTGGCGGATATCGGCAAAATTGACTGCATCATCACGGACTGGAAAACGGACCGGGCGCTGATCGAGAAGCTTTCTGAAAGGACGCGTGTGATCGTCAGCCTGAAGACACAAATTGAAAATGAACAGCGATAAAACGGAAAAGATGTAAGGAGAACACATGATGACTCACAGGGACAGGGTAATGGCCGCCATTGAGCTGCGCGAACCGGACAGAGTGCCGATTGATTTGGGAAGTGTGGGTAATATGATCTGCGATCAGACGCATTTGAAGGTGCGGAAACTGCTCGGCCTTGAGGGGGAACCCCAGGTCTACAGAAAAGGCAGCACCACGAGTTACTATGACGAGCAGATGCTCGAGGCACTGGATATTGATTTCCGGCACGTCTGGCTGGATTCGCCCGATAAACCGAAGACCATCGTTAATCAAGACGGGACGACGACGGATATGTGGGGCGTCACATGGAGTGCGTCCGGTTCACACCCCGTTGTTTTCCCTTTGATGGGCAAAAACGAGCAGGAAGTGGCCGGTTATAAAGCACCGGCGTTTAAAAAGAATTGGGATGTCTCAAAGGTGGCTGAGCGCGCACGATATTTGAGGGAACAGACGGATTATGCGGTGGTCGCCAAGTCGATGATGGGCCCCGGGGGCATGTTTGAACGCTGCGGGTATATCCGCGGTATCGACGACTTCTTTGTGGATATGATGATCAACAAGGACGTGGCGCATCACTTGATCGATGAAATCACGCAGGCAGAGATCAGGATGTGGGATATTTTCCTTGATGCCGTGGGACCGTATATCGATATTGTGCAGCGCGTGGCCGACGTCGGGACGCAAACAGGGTTGTTTATATCCAAAGAGCTTTATCGCGAATTCATCAAACCAGCGGAAATCAAGGTGTACAGCCACATCAAACAGCGGGCGCCCCAGGTGAAGCTGTGGTTTCACAGCTGCGGCGCCATAGCCGAGCTGATCGACGACTTCCTGGATTTTGGCATGGACATATTAAATCCGGTGCAGCCACTCGCGGCCGGAATGGACTCCTTTGCGCTCAAGAAACGATACGGCAATCGTCTGTGTTTTCATGGCGGCATAGACCTGCAAAAGGCGATGCCAGGCACCATCGAGGATGTGAAGAGAGAAGTGGAGACGCGCATCCGTGCGTTTGCGCCGGGCGGCGGATATATACTTGCGCCGGCCAATCACATACAGGATGACACGCCGCCGGAGAATGTGGTGTGTCTGTACGAATACGCCAAAGAGTTCGGAAGGTATCCGATTCAGTAGCACGCTGCCCTCAGTGCCTGGTTTTGGAAAACAAGCCGCGCTTTCGGCGGGGTTTTTTGTTCCGTTTCAGAATGCGTATGATTAACCACATTGTCATGATGAACGACGCTGAAAAACCAAGGACGCCCAAAAGTGGGATGCCGAGCAGTTTTGGCTCCATATCCGTGGTACACAATATGCTTGAGCCAATGACGGCTGCGGCATTTAACAGCCCGACGATCAGCCGGTTCATAATGGCATCGAAGCGTGCCATGGGAATTTCTGAGCCAACCAGGTTGATACCCAGCCGGGCCTGACCCTTGGTAGCAATCCGGAGCAGATCCGACATCTGGCCGGGGAGCTCTAGCGACCGCTTCCCAAAGGCGTACACCGCTTTACCGCCTCGCAACAATTCATCCTTTAAGCTGATATCTTTCAGCATTGTGCCGGATACATGAGAGGCCAGTATCCGCATCAGGTTGGCTTCGGGGCTGATGCGGCCAAGGACACCCTCAAGGGTGATGATGCCGCGTCCAAGCATCGAAATGCCCGCAGGCATGGCGAGTCCGTTTGCTTCTGCCACGTGGATGAATTCAAGGACGAACTGGCCAATATCGATTTCACCCAGATCTTCTGAGCCGTAGCGCGTC
>CAZNVX010000260.1:0-5046 GCA_964576225.1 uncultured Christensenellaceae bacterium | reverse complement strand
CCTCGCCATTTCTTTTTCTATTCACCTCAAATCTGTTTTCATCACTGCAAATTGTGTTTATATAAGTGATAGCACATTTTGCGAGAAACGACACGGCCAAGCGGGACCAAAAAGGGTTTGATATATGGAAACATTGATCGGGATCATGATATTCATACTGGGCATCGTCATCGGCAGCTTCTTGAATGTATGCATTTACCGTCTGCCGCTTGGCAAATCCATTGCAGCCTCACCCTCGGCCTGCCCGGCCTGCGGCGAAAGACTGCGCGCGTTTGATCTGATCCCCGTCTTCAGCTATTTACTTCTGGGCGGGAAATGCCGATATTGTAAAGAGAAGATATCCGTTCAGTATCCGTTGATAGAAGTGCTCAACGGCGCGCTCTACCTTCTGCTGTATCTGCGTTTCGGCCTTGTCTGGGTGCTGCCGGTTTACATGGCGCTGATCTCGCTGCTGATCGTGATATCGATGATTGATTTTAGGCATATGGAGATACCCAACGGCCTCGTGATTGCAGGGCTTGCGGTTGGTGCGGTGCAGCTGGCAGCTTCCTTATTTACGCCGTATTTTGGCGTGTGGCACAGCTATGTGATCGGCTTTCTCGCAGGCGGACTGCCGTTGCTGCTCATTGCGCTGTTTTGTACTTACGTGATGAAGAAGGAAGGGATGGGCGGCGGCGATGTCAAGCTGATGGCCTTTGCGGGTCTGATCATCGGCTGGAAGCTGACAGTCACGGCCTACCTGATCGGCATTGTGACGGGTGCGGCCGCCGGTATTCTGCTGCTCGCTTTCGGAAGGAAGAAGCGCGGCGACGCCATTCCGTTCGGGCCTTTTCTGTCATTGGGCGTTGTGATCAGTGTGTTCTTCGGGCAGGCGCTGATCGACTGGTATCTGGGGTTGGTGCTATGAGAAGGATTCTTGGAAAGAGAGCGTTTACGCTGATCGAAACGCTGCTGGCCATCAGCCTGTTTGCGGCCATCGCGCTTCCTTTGCTGACGGTATTCCTGCAGTCTGCGAAAACGGACAGGGCCGCGCGCGACGTGCTCAACGCCAACTATATCGCTCAGGATTATATCGAGAAGCTGGATACTAAAAACTATCTGGAAGCTCTCGGCAGCGTGCCCAGCCGCGTATCCACTGGCGGTTATTATCTTTCCGCAGAGATCGCGCCATACGGCAACGCTGAATCGCTGTTCTCCGCGCCCTGCTCATACGCGCACCTGATCATGCGAAGCAACGGCTCGATGCTGGCGGTGATGCCGGACGGCAAGTGGCGCCTTTTCAGCTCGGTGCCCAGTTCCATCGCATTTGGCATGTCGGGGCGCCAGTATACGTTCAGCGCCGGCGGGACCAGCATAACCGGAACGGCTGATCATAGCAAATGCGCGGTGATTATCAACACCATGAGAAAGAATTCGGGTGTCTCCCCCGCCGTTACGCTGGATTCAAACTGTCAGGCTGTCATTTATTGCCTGAGCGCAAATGAGAATGAGATATCAGTCAGCGGAACGAGCTGGAAGCACAAAGATATTATTGCCGCCGAAACGTCTTTGATCTATGTGAAAGCATCGGTATTTGAGACGGCAACCAGCCAAAAGGCCGTGGCTGTGTCAGAGGCGTATATCAACACCAGGAACGAAACATGATGAGACGAAACAAACGGGGCTTAACATTAATAGAGGTGCTCGTGGCGTCGGCGCTGGTGGCTGTGGCGGCGTTGTTGATGTACAGCTTTTTCGGCCAGGGATTCTCGCTCTACACTAAAGGCTCGGAGTCGGCCGACGAACAGATGAATTTGCGGCAGGCGATGTCGGACATTACCAACAAAGTCAGGGTGACGGATAAAGATGATATCAGCGTGACCGGCGGCGTGCTGACCGTGGGCGGCGTCAGTTATAGGTTGAAAGACGGGAACATTCAACGCGGTAATGCCGTGATCGCAAGCGCCATCGATACGTTTGACGTGAGTATTAACAGCGGCATGATGTCGATACGCATTGTGAATAAAAAAGGCACGGCCTTGGAAACATCGCTGTCTTTGATGCAGCCATGAGAGGAGGAACGGTTATGAGAAAAAGGTTCGCCAACCAGAACACGACACTCAACATCCGGGGCTCGGCCATCATTATGGCGCTGGTCACCATGACCATATTGCTGCTGCTGGGGCTGGCTGTGGCCACGCTTTCCATGGGAACGCTGACGGCGAACACCGCTGACGCAATCACCAACGACGCGTATTATGCGGCGGATGCGGGCGTTAACGCCGGCCTCGACCAGCTCAAGCTGGAGGTGGCGCGGTATTACAAGAATATGATGGATGCGCAGGGTTCAACCTACACCAGTCTGTATAACAACTTTGCTGCCGGCATTTCAGCGAAGGCGCAGACGAATTTTTCCGAACCGTCGTTTGAAGGCGGGTCAACATCCACCACGTTCTCTGTGGCCGGGCATGATGCCCAGACAAACGTATACGAACTCCTGACCACCACCACCTCCACGATGGCAGACGGCACCAAATACGTGGTGGAGGGGCGCCTTAAAGTAAAGCGCGTGGACGTGAGCGCAAAAAGCTGGTTCAGCGATTTGGGTGCGCTTGTCGTTGGAGAAACGTTAAAGATCAACACATCAAGCGGAATTACAGTCAACGGTGG
The DNA here is from genome assembly GCA_964576225.1 of uncultured Christensenellaceae bacterium. Lineage (GTDB taxonomy): Bacteria > Bacillota > Clostridia > Christensenellales > SZUA-584 > SZUA-584. The sequence continues at coordinate 2,397 of CAZNVX010000260.1, read as the reverse complement.
CAATGCGGTGCTGGGCGCACTTGTTAATCATGTACCCTGGGACTATACGGTCAAGGCTCCCGGGCAGACTATTATTGATCCAAACGTAAAAAATTTCATCAACGATGTTCTGGTCTATCCCTCTTTCAGCGAACCGGTCATATCGAACCCCACGTACTACATTACTGCAAACACGACTTTAAGCAACAGTAATTATCCTTGGACGAATCCAGTCAGCGTGGACACTGCGAGCAACGTCAATCTGACGATTTCAAACTCCAATATCATACCTGCAGGAATCATCCGATCACGGGGCGATATGACAATTTACACTGGCGGTAACATCTACAGTGATCTTTATTGCCGCAACTTGTCTGAGAACGGACGCGCTATTTATGGAAATATTTATGCCCGTGGAAACATAACCAAAACAGGCGGCAACATATTCGGCAATATATATTGCGATGGCAATGTGACGCTGAGCCAAATAGGCATCCATGGTTCGATCATCTGCGGCGGAGACGTGACAATACAGGGCGCCACAGCGTTAGGTAATGTATTTGCTAACGGAACAATCCGCCTGTCTAATATGAGCGCATCCGGAAATGTCATCTATTCAAAGACTAAGATTGTCACTACTGCCACATTGTCGGCTATTGTTTTCTCCGGCGGTGATATTGAGTTCGGCAGCGGTACCGGAAATGTCACCGGCGCTGTCATCTCCAAAGGCAACTGCACGATAAGCGGTTGGCCGACAATAAACTATAACGCCAATGATATTGCTGCAAAACTGGCTAACATCAAAGGCACCTTCTTTGACCCAGGCGGAGGGGCCGCCACTCTTGATGCCGACGTATTTCAGGGGCAAAGCATAACGGCGAAAGGCCGGGTAAACTAAGGAGGCTTCAATGCCAATCAAGCAGACCGCCACGGTATCGGTGGATATCGGGCACTCCAATCTCAAGCTGATACAAACGGCGCCGGACGGCCGGATACTTAAATTTGCCGTTCACCGGATGCCCGAAGGCTGTGTGGATGATTTGAACATCGTGTTTGAAGATGCGCTGATCAAATCACTCAAAACAGCGCGCAGCAAGGCGCATCTCTCCGCGGGGAAATGCACACTGGTGCTCAGCGGCAGCGACATCATCATCCGTCATTTTACGCTGCCGGTGCTGACAGAAGAGGAGCTGTATCAGAACATAGTCAATGAAATGTCCGGCTATCTGCCCGTCGATCCGGAGAAGTATTATATCGATTACAAAATCGCCAATACGATTCATGAAGACGGTGTTGAGATGTATAATGTGCTGGTCACCACCGTTCACAAGCGCATCATCACCAAGTACAAACGCGTTTTAAGCGCTGCGGGTTTTCATTTGAGCGTGGTGGACACGTGCGAAAATGCGCGCGAAAAGCTGTTGAAATACAACAACATGCGCGAGAATTCCTTTAACATCGCGGGCGGCATCTGCTTTTTGGATTTCGGCACCATGTCGACGCGGGCCAGCATCTATCACAACGGCAATTATTTCATCAGCAATGTGATCAAAAAATCAGGCCAGAGCATCACCGAGGTGATTGCCCGCAGCTCGGGGAAAGATGTGCTCACCTCCGAGACGATGAAGCGGGAGACCGACTTTTTAAACCAGCCGCACAAAAATGCGGAGCTCAAAGCCGCCGTCACTTATGAGCTGGATTCCTTGATGTATGAGATCGCGCGGGTGTTTGACTACTACCGCAACCGGACAAAAAATGCTGTCCATACGGTTTTTGTATCGGGAGGCGGTTCCTTGCTGCCCGGTCTGAACGAGTATATGGGCAAGCATTTGGGGCTGCCGGTAAATCTGTCCTCATCGCTGATCCCGCAGACAAGAAGCGGCAACACAACCGACAACAGAGGCTTTGCTTTTCTGCTGAACGCATACGCCGCCACGCTCAGGGAGGAATAGCATGAAAAACGATATCAATCTGCTGCAGAAAAGAAAAACAAAGCAGTACTCCGGCAAGAAACTGGCCACTGTGTTGCTTATCGTGGCCCTGTTTGCGGCTTTGCTGTACGCAGGCATTGCGCTCCCCTCCCGTATGCTCTCGGCCGCTCAGTTAAAGTCAAGATATTTGGATGATGAGCTGGTGTCCCAGCCGGCGATTGAACAGGAGCTTGCGGAAAAGACACAATATAACGCCACACTCATGGAACAGGTGGCGGGTTTAGAGGTGATCAGCGACGCGAAAACAGATGTGTCGCAGTATCTGGAGGCTGTGGAATCCTCACTGCCAACCAGCGCGCGCATTACCTTTTTAAACCTTTCGGATAATATCATGAATATCTCAGGCATTGCGCCAAGAGACGAGGTGCTTGCGACATTTGCGCTGCGGCTTCAACAAACGGAGCTTTTCAACGATGTCTTTATTCTA
>CAZNVX010000259.1:0-5052 GCA_964576225.1 uncultured Christensenellaceae bacterium | reverse complement strand
TCACGTCCGGCGCGGTGCACAGCGCGGTGCTGGTCAGCGCGCACGGCGTCAGCAAGCGATACAATGACCGTTTGGTGTTGGACGAATGCCGTTTTGTGATACCCAATGGTAAAAAGACGGCGCTGATCGGCCCGAACGGCGCGGGCAAATCGACATTGCTGGGCATGATCGCCCGACGTGAGCGGGGCATTGAAATATGCGGCGGCCTGAAAATCGGCTACTACCGGCAGGATGCCGGCGGGCTGGACGACAGGGCCAGCATACTCGCCAACGCCATGGCGCTATCGGTGTACGATGAGACGTTTGTGCGCACAATTTTGGCGCGGCTGCTGTTCCGGCGTGACGAGCTGCACAACAGCGCCGGGGTTTTGAGCGGCGGTGAGCGTTTGAAGCTGGCGCTGGCCCGCATACTGCTGTGCGGGTTTAACCTGCTGATGTTGGATGAGCCGACGAATTTTCTTGATTTTCCGTCACGCCAGGCGCTCACCGATGTGCTCACGGCTTACCCCGGCACGGTGCTTTTCGCATCGCACGACAGGGCGTTCATCGCCGCCGTGGCGGACCGGATTATCCGCATTCAAGACGGCGCTGCGGATACATTCGAGGGAAGGTATGAGGCGTACCTGACGGCGCGTCGGGCGCATAAAGGCTAAACACTGTACTTTTGACTCAAAACGTGATATGATGTGTAAAACTTGGGAGGGAGTGATCCTTCATATGAAACGTTTTTTGATGATTCTGCTTGTGATGATGATGGTCTTTGCGGTCGGTGTTCCGGTTTCGCTGGGCGCGCCGGACGGCTTTCAGATGCTGATGCTGGACAGTGAAGGCATTCAGGTGTTCATGATTCAGATGCGCCTGCGGGATCTCGGCTATTTGAATTATCGCCCGACAGGTATGTATAAAGGCATGACACAGGCGGCTGTCGTTGAGTTTCAAAAGAATAATGAACTCGATTCGGATGGCCGGATCGGTGAGATGACGTATGATAAACTGTTTGCCACCGATGCTGTCAGGAAGCCGCTGGGCGCGAACATCGTTATCAAATCGGGGCCTGGCCTGGTGGGTTCTCCCGCTGCGACCGGCGAGGCGGCCGACTGGTCTACCGTGGTCAACGCGGCGTTCCCGGTGGGGGCGACGGCCACTATCACCGATTTTAATTCGGGCACGTCCTTTTCCGTTAAACGTACGGGCGGGGAAGGCCATGCGGACGTGGAAACGGTGGATTCGGCTGCGCATGACGCATTTTTGCAATGCTTTGGCGGCGAGTCCACGTGGGAGAAGCGCGCCGTGCTGGTGACGGTGGGAGAGGCGGTTTACGCGGCGTCACTGTTCGGACACATTGCCGGAGAAGACACGATTGCAGACAACGGCATGGAAGGGCATGTGTGCCTGTATTTTTCGGGCAGCACGTCGGATGTGCTGGGCATGGCCGACAAGGAACATACGCGGCTGGTGCTGCGCGCGGCGGGCAAGCTGTAGTCACAAAGGGCTTTAGATAAGGGCGTGGGAGACCGCGCCCTTTTGTATTGCCGCGAATCGGAGAACACGGATCAGGACGGTTTTTTCCTAAGACAATGCAAGCTCCATAAAGCCTACAACAAAAGGCAGATGTGCGAATTCTCTTGTGCCGACGGGTACAAAGCCCTGCTGCAGATACCAGTTCTTCAACACGGCATGCGCGTCTATGATGCCGATGGTGATTTTTCTGCCGCCATGTGTGCGGGCCGTATCGGCAGCAAAGGAGACAAGGCGCGTGCCATATCCGGCATGACGGTGCTTCGGCAGCACCGCGAGCTTTTCCAGCTCAAACACGCCGGTTTCCTTTTCCATCAGCTGGAGGAAACCGGCCAACTCATTGTGCACGAACAAACCGTACATCATGGCGCCCTTGTCTCGGTCAAAAACAAGCCGTTCGGTTCGGATAAAAGCGCCGTTGGTCGGGCAGTTTTGTTCGGTCAGCCCAAAGTTATCCGCGACGGTGGCAAAGCTGTCGCGGATAACCTTTGCACAGGCATCGAGCTCTTCATAACGGAGTGCTCTTATCAAAATAGAATCCATTGATTCTCACGCACCGCGGCTCATGCGGCCCTTTAGAAGCCTGCCGGCGGCGCAGGTCTGCCGCGGCTTAATCAGCCGGGTCGCCTTCCTTTCCGGGTTGGGTATGATAAATCAAAATCCTGTGCGCTTTTCTTGCCGCGGGGAAAATGCCGGCAGCCCGGAATAACGCCCTGATGCCGGGTCTGAGACCATCCAGGGCCTCGTTGTCTGTGAAATGCTGCTCTTCGGCTAACCGCAAGCCCCAGGCTTCGGGTTTTTTGGGGTCGTCTAAGCCCCACTGGATGCGTGCGCCCGTCTTCTTGATCGACGGGTGATTCATCGCGTGCCTGGCGGTCAGCGTGCTGTATGCATCAAAGATCAATACGAAACGGCCAAAATGCTGTGCCAAGCGGGCGATCAGCGTGCTGATCTGTTCTTCTGTCAGGTACATAAACAGCCCCTCGGCAATGACGATGCAGTGCTTTCGGACGGGGACGCTCTGCAGCCAGTCCGGCTCTGTGACGGACGACGCGATCATGTGATAGTGGGCGTTTTCCTGATAGAAATGGCGGCGGAGGTCAATCACGTCCGGGAAATCCACGTCATACCAGTCGGCAGCGGCCGGGCTGATCCGGTTATGCCGGCTGTCCAGCCCGCATCCGAGATGCAATGCGGTACAGTCGCTGTTCTCGGCGAGGAACCGCTGGACATACCGGTCGATCAGCCTCGCGCGGATGCACATCATCACGTTGGTCTTGTCAGGGATTTTGAGCGACCCAAAATCATAGTCAATCAGCTCAACGATTTGCGCCGCTTTCTTGTCCGTCAATACCGGGGAGCTTTTCCTGCTCTCGATCGCCTTGCCGAAAAGCGGGATCAGCAGCGTCTCCTTCTCCTCAGTTAAACAAACCTTATCCATAAAATCACCTGTTTCATTTTAATCCGGCTGACAACGGTTTATTCGATGCTGTTAAAAGATCGCTTTTTCCCTGATCTCTTGGAGCAGCATTTCAAAGAACGTATCGGCATCCATCTCGCCGAGGTCGCCCGAACCGCGTTTGCGGATGGACAGTGTACCCTTTTCCGTTTCGTTGTCGCCCGCGACGGCCATATATGGGATGCGCTCAAAACGCCCTTCACGAATCTTGTAGCCGATCTTCTCGCTGCGGTCGTCCACCGTCACGCGCACACCCGCTGCGCGCAGCTTATTCTCCCACTCCTTGAGGTAGGGAAGGGCGCGGTCGGTGATGGACATCAGCCGCACCTGCTCGGGTGCGATCCAAAGCGGCATCGCGCCGGCGTATTTCTCGATCAGCATGGCCAGTGTGCGCTCGTAGCAGCCGATGGACGAGCGGTGGATGACGTAAGGGCGCTGCTTGTCGCCGTTCTTATCGATGTATGTCATGTCGAACCGTGTGGGCAGCGCGAAATCGATCTGCACTGTGAAAAGCGTATCTTCCTTGCCAAACACGTTTTTGAACTGCAAATCGAGCTTAGGGCCGTAGAACGCGGCCTCGCCGTCCGCCTCCACGTAATCAAGGCCGATCTCGTCGAGTATGTTCTTCATCAGCCTCTGTGTGGTTTCCCATGCATCGGGGTCGTTGATGTATTTTTCGGTGTTTGCAGGATCCCATTTGGAGAAACGGTATTTGATATCGTCCTGCACGCCGATGCATGTCATCATATATTGGATCAGTCCGACGACGGCTTTGAATTCTTCCGCCACCTGGTCGGGCCGGCAGATGATGTGCGCGTCGGCCAGCGTGAACTGGCGCACCCGAATCAGACCATGCATTTCGCCGGACGATTCGTTGCGGAACAGCGTGGCGTTTTCGCTGTATCTTATCGGCAGCTCGCGGTAGCTGTGCAGGTCGGCGTTATAGATCATAAACTGGAACGGACAGTCCATCGGGCGCAGCGCCATGACTTCATCGCCCTTTTCCTCATCGCCCATCACAAACATGCCGTCCTTGTAATGATCCCAATGGCCGGAGATCTTATAGAGGTCGTTCTTAGCCATCAGCGGCGTGCGCACCAGCGTGTAACCCCGGGCCTCCTCCTCGTCCTCCACAAACCGGGACAGCAGCTGAATGACCTTGGTACCCTTGGGCATCAGCAGCGGCAGCCCCTGCCCGACCGCATCGCAGGTGGTGAAGTATTTTAATTCGCGTCCCAGCTTGTTATGATCCCGCTCTCGCGCTTCTTTGAGCTGCTGCAGATACGCGGCGAGCTCTTCCTGCTTTTCAAACGCCGTGCCGTAAATACGCGTGAGCATCTTATTCTTTTCGCTACCGCGCCAATACGCCCCCGCCACGGAAAGCAGCTTGAATGCTTTGACCCGGCCCGTTGAGGGCAGATGCGGCCCCGCGCACAGGTCGGTAAAATCGTCCTGGCGGTAAAAGCTTAACACAGCGTCTTCCGGCAGGTCGCGGATCAGCTCCTGCTTGTAGGGTTCGTCCTTGGTCAGATCAAGCGCTTCGCTGCGTGGCAGCTCAAAACGCTCCAGCTTGATGTCGGCGGTCACGATGCGGCGCATCTCGGCTTCGATGCGCGCAAGGTCGTCCGCATCAAACGGTTTTTCCACGTCGAAGTCGTAATAATAACCGGTGTCGATTGCCGGGCCGATAGCGACTTTAGCCGACGGAAACAACCGCTTGACGGCTTGCGCCATGATGTGCGAGGCTGTGTGCCACAGCGCTTTTTTGCCCGCTTCGTCCTCAAAGGTGAGGATTTCCAGGCGGCAGTCGGTATTGATGATGGTGTTCAGATCCTGCACCGTGCCGTCGATGCGCGCTGCCAGTGCCTTTTTGGCCAGTTTGCTTGATATCGCCGCGGCGATCTCCAGCGCGCTTTTGCCGTTATTGAACTCCCTGCTTTCCCCGTTTGCCAGTGTGATGTTCATTGTTTTACCCTTTCCGCATGATTGAAATAAAAAAGCCCATGCGTATGCGTACACATGGGACGATTGTTTACCGCGGTTCCACCCATCTTCCATTGATCAATGGCAGCTCT
>CAZNVX010000258.1:0-5072 GCA_964576225.1 uncultured Christensenellaceae bacterium | reverse complement strand
GTAGACGATGCATTCTTTGTGACATATGGAGACGGCCTTGGCGACATTGATATTGACGCGCTTCTCAAGCATCACCAGAGTATGGACCGGCTGGCCACCGTCACCGGCGTGGATTACCGAAGCCATTACGGAGTGCTGACCGTCAAAAACGGCGCCGCGACGGCCTTCAAGGAGAAGCCGCTGTTGAGCTTGATCGTCAATGCGGGCTTTTTCGTGTTCAACCGGTCTGTATTCCAATACATGACCGACGACAAGCGGTCTTCTCTTGAATCCACGCTTCTCAAAAGGCTTGCGGCCATCGACGAGCTGTCTGTCTATAAGCACGACGGGTACTGGATTGGCATCGATACGTTCAAAGACCTGCTGACGGCCCAGCAGAATTTCCACCGGCTGAGCAGCCAGAACAAAGACGCTCAAAACTAATTGCGGCAGAACTGCCGCCCTACTTAGCGCGCTAAGCAAATCTTTAATCAAATAAGGCAGGTCATCCCATGGAAAAGAATATGAAGTTGATGCCACTGTCCATGTTTTCAGCCGATACCGGCTCAAGCGACCCGGGCCGTGCCGATTCATTGCCGGACACAGAGCATTTGCCCTTTTACACTTGGGCCAAAACGGTTATAAAAGCGAAAAGCATTTTCACCCGCGGTCAAATCACAGCGAATGCTGATCTGCAAGCCGATGCGCCTGCTGCCTCGCCGGAACAGAATACGGTTCAGGCAGGGGCGGCGTTGGGCGCACATTTGCCGGTAACATTGACGGACGCCAAGCCCCAGCATGTTCTGCCTCAGCCAAGAGCTGCCAGAAAGGCGCAGGCCGCATCGGCTTCAGATAGAGCCGCCTGCACCCGGCCGGGTCCCAAGGCCACATTCCATATCTGCACGATCGCCGGCAGCGCCTACCTCATCAAGGTTCTGACTCTTTACAGGTCTTTGGAGGCCGTCACGCAGGACTTTCTGTTCTACGTATGCTGCATGGATGAAAACACACTGCTGTCACTCAAGAAGCTGCGTTTGAGCCGGTGTGTCGCCATTCCCCTTTTCGCCATGATGGACAGTGAATTGAGCCGGATGAAAACGGAGCGCAAGCCCAACGAATTCAGCTGGACGCTTAAAAGCCATCTTCTTTATTATCTGCTGAAGGAAAAGGGGCTTCCCGAAGCCTTGTACTGCGACAGCGACGTCGCCTTTTTCTCCAGCCCGCAGCGGGTTTACGACGATTGGGGCGACAGTTCCGTTTATCTGTGCCGCCAGCGCGATCTCGACTGGGTGGAGAGCAAGTACGGGAAATACCAGGCCGGCGTGGTGGGCTTTCGCAACGACAAGCAGGGGCTGAGTGCGCTTCGGTGGTGGCGGGACAAATGCCGCGAATGGTGTTTTGCCTATGAAGACACCTCCGGCGGCCGCTACGGAGACCAGAAATACCTCGACGCCATTCCGGATTTGTACAGCTCAGTGAAGATATCGACGCATCGCGGCATCAATGCGGCGCCATGGAACACTGTCTATAACAACGACTACCCGATTTCTGCTGAAAAGAAGGGCGTACTGATCGACGGCGACCCGCTGGTGGCTTACCACTTCGCATGCCTGGAAATATTTGATGCCCATCACTTTGATTTGTGGAACCTGTCCAGCATCACGATCGGTTCGGTAATCCGGAAATCCATCTATATCCCGTATCTGACGATGCTCCGCAACAGCATCGCGTCAGTCCGAACGATGGTGGGGAGCAATCTTGAGTTTTATTTCTCAAAGAACAAGTATGCAGCCGCCAAAACGCCGTATATCTATTCCGAGCGCAACGTGAAGCTGCTGCACTGGGACGGCGCTTACGGCTTTTGCACCATATCCAGCAAAAAATATGTGGCGCGGACGATTGCGCTGTACAGTTCTCTCCGCAAACAGGCGGGCTGCTTTCACATGTGGATTTGCTGCATGGACGATACGACATACAGCATACTCAGTGCGTTCAAGCTCGAAAACGCCACGCTCGTCCAGGTATCGGAGATTGAGACGCCGGAGGTCAAAAAGACAAAGCCGTCCAAAAAGCTGCACGAATACTGCTGGACATTAAAGCCTCTGCTATGCCAATACGTGCTGTCGCACTATAACATCACCCGCCTGCTGTACTGTGATTCAGACATGTATTTTTTCTCGCATCCCAGATCCATCCACGAAGCCTGGCGCGGCTACGAAACATTTATGAACCTTCAGCTGGGGTCGGCGGCGCTCGAGCACAAGCACGGCATGTATCAGGCCGGGATGATCGGCTTTACCAAGGCGTCCGAATCGCACAAGATACTGGACTGGTGGGCACAGCAGTGCACGGCCTGGTGTTACGACGAGCATGTTGACCCCGAACGCTGGGGCGATCAGAAATATCTGACCAAAGTCCCCAACCTGTTCTGCTCCATCAAGGTCAACGACCAGTACGGCATGCTGGCCGCGCCTTGGAACATCGTGCTGAACAATGTGCACAAGCTCAAGGTGAGCTGTGACAACGGCGATGTTAGAATCGGCAAGGAAAAGCTGACATGCTACCATTTCGGCAGCATCGGGGTGTTCAGTGAAAATGAATTCGATTTGTGGAAGCACGACCCCCTTGAGATTAACCCGTCAGTGATGACCTGTATCTATCAGCCTTACCTGGAACACCTTCGGGCTGTCTATCAGGCCATACGGGCCAAAGGGATTGATGTGTCCGGTCTATTTGACAAGAAAGGCGCATGCCGCAATTTCCACTCGCTGAAAGGAGGCGCAGACAGCGATGGCGCCAAATAGCCTGGCCGGCAAGCGGTATCTGATCACCGGGGGCGGCGGCTTTATCGGGTCTTGTCTCGTGCGGCTTCTCTTGGGCAGCGGCTGCGAGACGGCGGTTCTCGAGCCGACCAGCGCAATGCCGTGGCGGCTGGCCGGAATATCGGAGGCTTTCTCGCTGTATGCGGCGGACGTGACCGACAGCCGGGCGACAGCAGATATTATGAAACAGGTGCGCCCGGACGGCGTGTTCCATCTGGCGGCATACGGCGTGGACTCGGCTGACCAGGACATACACGAAGCGATACGGGTTAATGTGTCGGGCATGGTCAGCGTGCTGGAGGCGATGCGCCAAACCGGCTGCGGGCGCATTGTGGCGATGGGCAGCGGCGCGGAATACGGCAGCTTCGAAGGCGCCGCGGATGAAAAAACCGTGCTGCGGCCTCAAAGCCCATACGGCAGCACCAAGGCCGCGGCCACCATTATCGCGCATCAGTGGGCGGCGCAACACGGCATCGGCCTCATCACGCTGCGGCCTTTCGGTGTATACGGGGAAGGCGAGCCGCGTCACAAGCTGTTCTGCCATGTGATCCTGTCGCTGCTTGACGGCCAGGACGTGCCGCTGACGCCCTGCGGACAATGCCGCGACTACTGCCATGTGGCGGATATCGCCGCCGCGATGGCCGCGTGCATGGCAAAAACGTCAGTGAGCGATCAGGTGTTTAATGTGGGCACAGGCGAACTGCATCCGTTAAAGCATTACGTGGAGCGTATTCGCGCCATAATCGATTCGCCGGGGCGGGTGCTCTACGGCGCTCTGCCCTACCGCAGCAACGAGGTATGGGCAACCGCACCGGATATCCGCCGCATCCGCGAGCGCATCGGCTGGTGTCCTATCATCAGCCTGCAGCAGGGGCTGGAGCGGACGATCGACTGGTTCCGCGCCAACCGGCATCTCTATTCCGCGGCGCCACTATCATGAACATTGGGGAGGCAACCATGAAAGAAACGACACTCAGCGCTATCCGCGGCAAGCGCGTGCTGGTCACCGGGCATACCGGCTTTAAGGGCGCGTGGCTCACCATCTGGCTGTGCGCGCTGGGAGCAGAAATCACGGGGTTCAGCCTTGAAAGCGAATACCCGGACAGCATCTTTAATCTGTCCGGCCTGCAGCGCGGTATCCGGCACATCGTCGGCGACATCCGTGATGCGGCAGCGCTTCGCAGCGCGTTTGCACAGGCCAAACCGCAGGCGGTGCTGCATCTGGCCGCCCAGCCGCTCGTGCTGCGCGCCTATCAAGACCCCCGCACCACATACGACGTGAATGTACTGGGGACTCTCAACGTGCTTGAGGAGATCCGCGCCTGTGATGACTGCCGGGCGGGCATCATCATCACCAGCGACAAATGCTATGAAAACAGGGAGTGGGTTTACGGTTACAGGGAAGACGACCGGCTGGGCGGCGCGGACATCTATTCATCCAGCAAAGGCTGTGCCGAGCTGCTTGTGAGCGCTTACCGGCAGACGTATCTGCCTGTCAGAGATTACAACCGTCACGGCAAGCTGCTGATTACCGCGCGCGCCGGCAACGTACTGGGCGGCGGCGACCGGGCGGCGCACCGCATCGTGCCGGACTGCATCCGCGCGCTGACGTCGGACGAGGCCATCACGCTGCGCCATCCGCAGGCTGTGCGCCCCTGGCAGCATGTGCTTGACCCGCTGCACGGATACCTGCTGCTGCTGGCCCGCGCGATTGAGGGTGACGCGGCGTGTTCGGGCGCATGGAATTTCGGGCCTGATTTTGACGGGCTGGTGACGGTGGAGCAGCTCGTGCAGAAAGTGATCACCGCATGGGGCAGCGGCAGATACGCCTGTTCCATTCATGATACCGGCATACACGAATCCGGGCTGCTGAACCTGGACTCCTGCAAGGCGCGTCATCATCTTGGGTGGCGGCCGGTATGGGGTGTCGATCAGACGGTGCAGAAAACTGTGGCGTGGTACAAGAATGAAGCGGACGCGGATATACTGGCGCTGTGTATAGCGCAGATCCGGGATCATGTCACCGGCTTTATCGAAACAACCGCCGATCAGCGGCCCTGACGGGCTAAAATACGCTCCGCGAAAGTGGCCAGACCCGCTTCAAAGTTGACACCAAAGCGCACATCGGTGCCAGCCAGCCGCGTGCGCTCAATGCTCTTCACCGTCAGCTCCACGGCCTCGTCGGCAGCTTCCGTGAGGCCAAGCCCGCGCAGCACACCCGAGAGCAGCGCGCTGGCGAATACATCACCCGTGCCGTGATAAAAACCGTCA